>JAGVAB010000094.1 GCA_020060485.1 Anaerolineales bacterium | reverse complement strand
GCACAATCCGCATGGACGATGCGGTCAGCCGGTAACGTGGGCGGTTGCGCCGGGCGTTGGCTGAGAAGCCGCCTCGTTTACGGGGCGGAGAACGTCACCTTGAGAAATCCTTTGCAATTCAGGATCAGATCATAACGGTCTGAAAGCACCCAAGGGTAACAGATTCACCCAAAAATGCCCCTGGGCTGTCAGGCAGACTCAGGGACACTTTGACTCGACACATGATTTGTCAATTCGTGAACATGCGCCCTATGACGCCAGCATCTGATGATTACTTTTATCCGTCTTCATGTTTACCAGAAAAATCATAATTCGATTGAACCGACACGTCAAGAGCGGGCCAGAACAAACCACTCAATCACCCTTCAGCCGGCAGCGGTTGGAGCTGTGCCAGGATCGTCGCCACAACGGCCAGTGCCATACCCGTTAACTGCCATCCGTCTGGCCGCTCGCCCAGAAAGAGCCAGGCCAGGATGGCAATCTGCACCAGCATGGTATTGCTAATGATGCTCGATTCAAATGCACCTAGCGTGCGCAGCACATGATTCCACAGGCTGAAAGCCAGAGCGCTGTTAACCACCGCCAGCCAGGCCACCATCAACCAGCCGCGTAGCGGCAACTGCGGCCAGCCCTCCACCAACAAGCCCATCAGCAGCAACAACGGTCCGCCAATCGCCATGCTGACAAAAGTAACCACCAGAGGCGAAAACCGTTTCCCTCGGTTCACCCCGCGCCCCAGAATGGACGAAAAGCTATTCGCCAACACGGCAATACCAGCAGCCAATAATCCCGGCCATTGACCAGGCAGGATGACCACCTGATGAAAATAAAACCCCAACGCCAGAAGATATAATCCCACCCCGCCCCATTGTAAAAATGACGGGCGCTCTCTCAAAAAGGCCATGCCCAAAAAGGCCACCAAAATGGTAGAAAAACTCAAGATCAGGCTGGTGGTCATCGCCGGCAGAAAAGAAAGACTGAGGAATTGCCCCCCCTGAGTGACTGTGTAATACAGCACCCCCAGAACCAACAAGGAAAACCACGTGCGCCGGCCGGCGCTGCGCAGGTCAACCAGGTATCCGCCCCGCAGTGCGAAGGGCAGCAAACAAATCGCCGCCAGCGAATAGCGCAAACCGGCGAAGGTCAAGGCAGGAATATCTGCCAGCCCTTTCTTGATGATGACCCAGGAAGATGCCCAAAGCAGGGTGACAAACAGCGCCTGTAACACAACCATCCGATGCGATGAATTCTTCTTTGTCACCGGAACGCTCCTGAAAGAATATCAATCTGCTCAAAATAAACCTGCCCTCATTATATACCCCGGTGCGTATCAAAACCCTCGCCCAATGCTATAATCCCAGAACAAATGAGCATGCGCATTTATCTGGTCCGTCATGGGCAAAAGCAGGAAGGCCAGAACCGTTTCAGTCGCGGTCAATATGACCCGCACCTGACCTCGCTGGGTGAGCAGCAGGCCGACTTGGCCGGCCGCCGTCTGGCCGGTCTGCCCTTGCAGGCCATCTTCTGCAGCGACCTTGCCCGCACTGTGCAAACAGCCGAGATCATCAATCGTCACCTGGGTCTGCCCTTGTTGCGCCGGCCGGAACTGCGCGAGATCCACATGGGCGACTGGGAAGGGGTAGCTCTTGAAAAATTGGCAGAAGAACAGGACGCCTGCTTCCTGGCCTGGCAAGAGCACACCCAGGACCTGCCCTACCCCAACGGCGAATCAGGCGCGGATGTGCTGAGTCGTATGCTTTCTCTGCTGGCCGAGATCAGCAAGCAAGATATGCAGGATGTTTTGTTGGTGACCCACGGGGGTGTGATCCGCGTTCTGGCCAGCGCCGCCATCCAACTGGCAATGGAGAAACGTTTCCTCCTGCAGGTGGACCATTGCAGCCTGACCACACTGGAATACAATGACCCAAGCGGTTGCCGGCTGATCTGCCTGAATGACACTGCTCACCTGCCTTTCCCTGACTTTGATCGTGAATAACCGCCCTCTGTTCAAAGGAGTTGACATGCATTTCGGCAGCGATAACCAGACGGGTGCATCACCGCAGATCATGAACATGATCCTGCAAGCCAATAATGGCTATACGCATGGTTACGGCGAGGACGCGTGGACCGCGCGGGCTGTGCAGGCGCTCAGCGAGACCTTTGATTGCGACCTGGCAGCTTACTTTGTCGCCACCGGCACCGCCGCCAATTCCCTGGCTCTGGCTTGCCTGGTGCAATCCTGGGAAACCGTGCTGTGCCATCACCAGGCACACATCCTGATTGACGAATCCACCGCCCCGGAATTTTATTCCGGCGGTGCGCGTTTGATCCCCATCTCACATGGTGCGGGTAAACTGACCGTGGAGCAGATAGACAGGTTCTTTCACCTGGCCGGACGGGATTACCCGCACAACGCCCGGCCCGGCGCTTTGAGTTTTGCCCAATCCAGCGAACTGGGGCAGGTTTATACCCCGAAAGAAATCACAGCGCTATGCACAGCAGCGCATGCT
>JAGVAB010000004.1 GCA_020060485.1 Anaerolineales bacterium | reverse complement strand
GCATACCCAGCCCGCCGCGGGCTGGCAGGCCGGACTGGCGGGCGCGCTGCATCAGGCGGGTTTCTGGTGGGTTATAGACCAGGTCGTAGATCGCTGCCTGGGGCGGCAGCGGCAGACGATCCGGCCAGGGGCAGGTCTCGGTGTACGGGTTCATGCCCAGCGGGGTGGTATTGACCAGCAGGCCGGTATCTTCACCAGCCCGCGCCAGATATTGCGCTTCCAGCGGTAGAACCCGGATGGGCTTGGCCGCAATCTCGGCGAAAGAATCAGCCAGGGTACGGGCTTTTTCCGGCTGGCGGGCCGCCACAGTGACCGCATGCCCGTTTTGCAGCAAGCTGAAGACCACTGCCCGGGCTGAACCGCCTGCTCCCAGTACCAGGGCCGGAGCGCGCGCTGCCAGGTGCAGGTGCTGCAAATCATTGAGGAAGCCGGCCGCGTCGGTGTTGTCGCCCATTAGCAGGCCATCTTCCATATAAATCGTGTTGACTGCGCCAATACGCAGTGCGGCCGGGGTCAGCCTGTCCAGCAGGGGCAGCACGCTTTGTTTGTAGGGCAGGGTTACGTTCAATCCTTGCAGGCCGGTTTCATTGCGTACGTGTTCCAGTAAATTCAGGATGGCTTGCGTATGATTCTCGTCCGGCTGAATGGCAAACAGGCAGTACTTCCCGCAGATGCCCATTTCCTTGAGGGCGGCCTGGTGTATGCAGGGCGACAGGCTGTGTTCCAGCGGCCAGCCGATCAGACCGAAATTGGCGCAGGCAGGGCACATGGTTAATCCTCCAGTTGCAGGTCGGCGCCCAGGGCTTGCAGAATGGCGGCGAAGTTGGGGAAGGATTCGGCAGTCATCTCTGCTCCATGTACAGTTACCGGCTGCTGGCAGGCCAGCCCGGCCACAGCCAGGCTCATGGCCAAACGATGGTCGCCATGAGCCTCAACCTGACCGCCGCGCGGGCATTCGGCGCCGCTAACCGTGAATCCGTCTGGGGTCTCCCGGATGTTTACGCCCAGCCGGGTGAGTTCCTGGCAGATCATGGCGATGCGGTCGGATTCTTTCAGGCGCAGTTCTTCGGCCTGGCGTACTACTGTGGTGCCTTTGGCAAAGGCCGCGGCTACGGCAAACACGGGAAATTCGTCGATCATGCGCACAACCAGCGGGCCGCTGATCTCTGTGGCCAGTAGCTGTCTGTGACGGACATCGATCCGCCCGGCGGGTTCGCCGCCTTCGCGGGTTTCCACCTGTACCTGCAGATCGGCGCCCATGCTGTCCAGGGCGTCCAGCAGGCCGGTGCGGGTGGGGTTCAGGCCGACACCATCCAATCTGAGCTGCGAGCCGGGGGTGATCAGGGTGGCAACGATCAGGAATGCCGCGGCTGAAAAATCGCCTGGCAGGCGGAAACGCAGCGGTTTCAGTGGTGCGGCGGGCGGTGTCAGCTGGGTGGCGTAGATTGTGCCGGCCTCATTTTGCAGCTTGCGCGAGGTGACCTTCACTCCCATGCTGCCCAGCATGTTTTCAGTGTGGTCGCGCGAGGGGCCGGGTTCAAACAGGGTGCTGGGGCCATCGGCAGCCAGGGCGGCCAGCAGCAAACAGGATTTAACTTGGGCTGATGCCACCGGTAAGGTGTATTGAATGTTGCGCAGGTGCTGTTGCATGGGCCGGGCAGCCAAAGTCAACGGGGCGCATTCTCCCGGAGCGGCATGGATCGGCACGCCCATGCGCTGTAAAGGATGCACAATGCGCTCCATAGGACGGCGGCACAATCCCGGCGAGCCATCCAAAACCGCAGGAATGCCGGCCGCGGCCAAAGCTCCGGCCAGCAAACGCAGGGTGGTGGCCGAATTGCCGCAGTGAAGGGGCTTGGCCGGGGGCTGCAAACCGGCCATACCGCGCCCCTGAATGGTCAGGCTGTGTTCTTCCAACCGCCATTGCACGCCCATCTGGCTCAGGGCAGCCAGCAGCGGGCGGGTGACGCCAGACACCTGGAAGTTTTCGATGCAGCTTTCGCCTTCGGCCAGGGCCGCAAAGAGGGCCGCCCGGTGGGAAAGCGATTTGTCGCCGGGCAGATCCAGTTGACGTGAATCGGGCAGGCTGCCATTGACGGGATGTCCGGGATTAATGTTGATCTTCATGCATCTCCATCTCCAGAGAAATTGGTGTTGCGGGCAGCATTGGCCTGCCGGAGCTTTTCCAGCAGGGCGGCTTCATTGGTTTGGCGCAGATCGCTTTCCAGAAGGGACAGGTGATCGCGGAAGGTTTGCAAGGCTTCCAGCAGGAGATCATCGTTGGTCATGAGGATATCGAGCATCATGGCTGGCGATGCTCCTGCCAGGCGGGTAGTACTGCGCAGGCCTGGCCCAGCCAGTGGATTGGCAGCGGGTGGCACGCTGGCGGCCAGGGCACTGGCGATCAGGTAGGGCAGGTGGCTGGTGTAAGCCGTGCTCCGGTCATGGGTTGCGCCATCCATCCACAGGGGTTGCGCACCGCTGCTGCGCACACAGGCTTCGGCCAAAGTTTGCGCTCGCGATGAACTGCGCGGCAGGCAAACCAGAGCAAAGGGGGCGCCTGCATAGAGACTGGCCGCGGCATGCCGAAAGGAGGAATGCTCGTTGCCACACATGGGATGCCCCCCAATGGGATCAAACTGCGGCGGTAAATTTGCCATGGCTTTCATGATCTCTCGCTTGCTCGAACCCAGGTCAAGCACGGTGCACGGGCCGCGATGCAGTCCGGGTAATGCTGCAATTTGCTGCAGGATGGCCCGCACCGGGGCGGCCAGAATCACCAGGTCGGCCTGCCCGATGACCTCTTGTGGCGTATTGCTCACCTGGGTGAACGCCTGACTGACTTCTGCCAGTTCAACCACGCGCGGGTCAGGATCAATGCCGATCAGACTTGCGCACTTGCCGGACAGGGCCAAACCCAGCGAGCCGCCCATCAGTCCCAGCCCCCAAATGGCAACCTTGCATTGGCGAAAGTCTGTTTCAAACCCCGGTTCATCCTTCATGGTGCCCTCCGGCTGGGGCAGAGTTGTTCACCAGATCCTGTCGCAGACTGGCTGCCTGGCGCAAATAACTGTGGCGGATCTTGTTTTGCGGCAGGTCTGTGTTCCAGTGCAACAACACACGGAGGCATTGGGGCAGGCCGCCTGGCACGGGAATCTCCTGGGCACACATCAGGGGCACTTCCTGCCAGCCCATCTCACGGGCGGCTTTGGCCGGGTGGACGGCATCCAGGTCCGGGGTCAGGGTGAACAGGGCACTGGCGATATCTTCTGCCTGCAAGCCGGGGTTGGCATTCAGAATTGCTTGCAAGAGTTCTTGCGTGGCTTGCAGAATGGCAGCCGGGTCGTTTTCAGCAACTGTGGTTGCGCCGCGAATACCGCGTATGCTCATCATTTTTCTCCATGGTCGGCATGACTGCTGACCGCCACATCCCGCCCGATGGCCCGGGCGATGCTGCGGATCTGGGTCACCATTTCGGCGAAGCGTTCCGGCTTGAGTGACTGGAAGCCATCCGACATGGCATTTTCAGGATCAGGATGTACTTCGACGATCAGGCCGTCCGCTCCGGCGGCAATGCCGGCCCGGGCGATGGCGGTCACATAATTCCAGTTTCCGGTGGCGTGGCTGGGGTCCAGGATGACGGGCAGATGGGTCAGGGATTTCAAAACAGGGATGGCGTTGATATCGGTGGTGTTGCGGGTGGATGTTTCGAAGGTGCGGATGCCGCGTTCACACAGGATGACCCGCCGGTTGTCGTGGGAAAGGATGTACTCGGCGGCCATGAGCAGCTCTTCCACCGTGGAGGACATGCCGCGCTTGAGCAGCACCGGGTGCTGGCTGGCGCCGGCTGCATGCAGCAGGCTGTAGTTTTGCATGTTGCGCGCCCCGATCTGGATCACATCCGCGTATTCTGCGACCATGGGGATCTGGTCAACTGACATGGCCTCGGTAACGATTGGCAGGCCGCTGGCCAGGCGTGCTTCTGCCAGCCAGGCCAGGGCTTTTTCGCCGTGGCCTTGAAAGGCGTAGGGCGAAGTGCGCGGTTTGAAACTTCCGCCGCGCAGGGCGTGTGCGCCGG
The DNA here is from genome assembly GCA_020060485.1 of Anaerolineales bacterium. Next base: position 41 of record JAGVAB010000004.1, on the reverse strand, counting down.
CTTCCTTGACGGCATGGGCAATCTCCAGCAGCAAGCCGCGG
>JAGVAB010000039.1 GCA_020060485.1 Anaerolineales bacterium | reverse complement strand
TGACGGCTCATACGTTGTGCATTTACATCAATCGCTTGTTGGGTAAGCCAAATTTCCTTCAGATCAAAGCTCTGGCTTTTCCTAACTAGCATAAGACCCAAATAGTAACGAGAATAATGTCAACCAGATTTTCATACTCAACACATCCACAATGGAGAAAACCCTGCTTTCATCCAATATCAAAAGCGACAAACCAACGCGCCCCCTCTACTGGTCACCGGACAGCAAAAAACTCGCTTATCCAGTTTATGACGCTGCAAATGAAATCATGCAAATGGAAATCATTGGCGTCGAGGAAGAAGAAAACACAGCCAGGCTTTTACCGTTGTCCTTTCATAACATCCTCGATGCGTGGTGGGTGGACAATGATGTGCTGCTTATTCAAGCTCATTTACTTGATGCTGACGGCGAACCAGATGAGATCGCAGTACTATGGGTCAACACAAACAATGACACTGTGTTGCAAGAACTACGTGCATCTGAGACGCCTGATTCAGATATCCAGACCATCAGACCCATAAACTCATCCCTTATCGGCATGTTCTCTTATGCCCATTATTTCACCTATGATGTGCAAAATGATATATTGACACAACAATTTGAGCGTTTTTATGACATCAAGGAATGGTTCATTTCTCCTCCTCAATATGAATATGAGAAAGAAAAACAGGAAAACGCATTATATATTACCGAGATGTTCACAACCAATGGAGGTTGTCAACTCCCTTGCTGGTGGGGCATTATGCCAGGAAAGACAAAAGTGATTGATGCTTTGAACATTCTCAATCAGATGGATCCGAAAAGGTGTGTTTCAAAAAATGGTTGGGTCTATTCGTTATTCATTGCTCCCCTCAATATTTCGTCGATAAAGCAGTTAGAAGTGGACATATATCACGAGTATGAAATTGTCCAAGAAATTAAAGTATATGGATTTGATTGGCCAGGGTATGGGCTTTCGCAAGTATTGACAACATATGGGGAACCGGATGAAATATTGCTCCATTCGTATAAAAGTGAGCCAGTATCGTACCCGAGTTTTCGGTTGGCACTCATTTATAAAGCGAAAGGCTTTGTCGTTTATTATGGGACTGGAGAGTTTACGGCAAAATATGAAGGAGAGGACAATATTGGATGTTTGGGGCAAGCGCCAAAACTTCATCTCTACACGCCGAACAAAGAATTGACACAAGATGAACTTTATGGAGATGTTTTTGGATTCTATCTCCCGAATTTGATTGAAGGAGACATCGTGCGCCCGGTTGAAGAGGCAACCGGTTTGAGCAAGCATGAATTCTACACGTACTATAAAGAAGAATCCAATGAAGCTTGCATTCGAACGCCGAAGGATATTTGGATCGATGGATAAGGGGACACGGACAGCACGGCCACACCCACGCCGATCCCCACCGGGACACCCCCCCGCCTACTACAAAGGTTGCGGCTCATGCACCTGCTTGAAATGTCCGCCCCAAAAAACAATCCGCGGGTGCTTGCAGCGAGCCCGCGGATTGTTTTTGCTTTAAACAAAGAACCTCAAAATGCCCGAATCGCTTCTGCCACTTCCTCGATCTCGGCCTCCATCAATTCAGCATACATCGGCAGTGAGAGGATCTCGCCCGCCACCTGCTCGGTGAGCGGGAAGTCACCCTGCTTGTAACCCAAATCGGCGTGTGCCTTTTGCAGGTGCACCGGGATGGGGTAATGAATACCGCTCTGAATATCCTGCGCGTTGAGTGCTTTTTGCAGGGCGTCCCGCTGTGAGGTGCGGATGCAGAACACATGATACACATGCCGGGCGTAGTCCATTTCCTGCGGTGTTTGCACCGCAGCGCCTTCCAGCAGACTGCGATACAGCGCGGCATGTGCCCGGCGGGCTTCTGTCCACTGCTCCAGGTAGCGCAGCTTGACCCGCAGGATGGCGCCCTGCATGCCTTCCATGCGATAGTTGTAGCCTTTCAGGTCATGATAATACTTGGTCTCGGCGCCCCAGTCGCGCAGCAGGCGCACGGTCTTGGCATATTCCAGGTTATTGGTGGTCACCAGACCGCCCTCACCGTAAGCGCCCAGATTCTTGCCGGGGTAGAAGCTGAAGCAGCCCATGTCGCCGATGCTGCCCGCCCGGCGGCCCTTGTACTCGGCGCCGTGCGCCTGGGCCGCATCTTCGATCACCAGCAGGTTGTGCTTGCGGGCGATGGTCATGATGGGGTCCATGTCTGCCATTTGCCCGTAGAGATGCACCGGCACGATGGCTTTGGTACGCCCGGTGATGGCCGCTTCAATTTTCGCCGGATGCATGGTGAAAGAACGCTCTTCCATTTCCACAAAGACCGGCGTGGCGCCGGTATAGCAAATGGCGGCCACGGTAGCGATGAAAGTGTTGGGCACGGTGATGACTTCATCGCCGGGGCCGATGCCCGCTGCCAGAAAGGCCAGATGCAGGGCGCTGGTGCCAGAATTGACTGCCACGCCGTGCGCGGCCTGGCAGTGGGCGGCGAACTCTTCTTCAAATGCGGCCACTTCCTTGCCCAGTACGAACTGCGTGCTTTCCAGCACGCCCAGTACGGCGCGGTCAATCTCTTCCTTGATGCTGTGATACTGGGCTTTCAGATCAACAAAACGAACCATGAGGGTTTGCCTCCAGTAATCATGTCATTGCGGGCCCCACAGGGGTCAGGCAATCTCGGTTAACCAATCGACACCTCGACAAGCTCGGTGTGCGATTGGATGCTTGCCATCGATTGAAAATGTTTTACAGCCGAACCGGCTGGCCCTGCTTCTTCATCGATTCGGAAGCAGCCTCCAGAATGCGCACCACGCGCAAGCCGGACTCGCCGCTGGCGATGGGTTGGGTGCCGTTCACGATGCAGTCAACGAAATGACGGGCTTCCACCCGCAAGGCTTCGCCGCCTTCGATGCGCGGCGCCCACATGTCACCGGAGCGATAATCGATCAGCAGCTTGTACACCTGGTCGATGCCTTCCGGTGTGCGGCTGAGGTTGATGCCCTTGTCGTAGATCTTGATCTTTTCGCTGGGTTCCAGGTCATCAAACACGACCATCTTCTGGCTGCCACCCACCAGGGTGCGGCGCACCTTGACCGGCGAAAGCCAGTTAACATGGATATGCGAGATCAACCGGGCATCGTAGAACAGGGTCAGATAGGCCACATCTTCCGGGCTGCCGGGCACGTGTGCCATGCCGGTGGCCGAGACCGAAACCGGCTTATCAGGAAAAATATATTCGAGGATCGACAGATCATGCACGGCCAGGTCCCAGATAACGTTGACGTCATGCTGGAAGAGACCCAGGTTGACACGCACCGAGTCGTAGTAATAGATATCGCCCAGCTCGCCGCTTTCCACCATCTCTTTGATCTTGCGTACCGCGCCGGTATAGATGAAAGTGTGATCGACCATGATCACCAGGCCGCGCTTTTTGGCCTCGTCCAGCAGTTGCTGGCCCTGGGCCGAGGTCTCGGTAAAGGGCTTTTCGAGCAGGACGTGTTTGCCAGCCTGCAGGGCGCGCATGGCCAGATCGAAATGGGTGGAAACCGGTGTGACCACCACCACGGCGTCGATCTCCGGGTCGGCAAAGATCGCGTCCGGTTCAGTCATGGTCTGGATGGCGGGGTAGCGCGACTGTACCAGCTTCAATCGTTCCGGGCGCATGTCGCTGACTGCCTTGACGGTGGCGCCTTCAGTTTCCATGAAATTGCGCACCATGTTCGGCCCCCAATATCCGTACCCGATGATACCTAGCTTAAGCATAGTGTTCTCCTTATTCCTTCCCCATCAAAAAGATGCCTGACACAATGATGACAGCCCCCAATGCCTTGCGCCAGGTGAACGGCTCCTGAAACAATAAAACCGCCCCGGCGGTCACCAGAATGAACGACATGGCCACCAGCAGCGGGTAGGCCGTGCTGAGTTGCAGCGTGGCAATCGCCCGGAACCAGACCAGAGCCGAAAGCCCGTACAGGATGAAACCGATGTCAAACAACGGTTGTGCCGCCAGACGCAGCAGCCCGCTCCACAGGTCTGCCAGCCGGTCGGGAAATCCCCCGGCCAGCAAAATGCCCCGGCGCAGCAGCAGGTTGGCTGCCGATTGCAGCCCGGCCGTTAATAAAACAATCCACCAGCCGCGGGTCATCACGTGCTGGCTTTGTCGTGCGAGCGCACGTCGCCGATCACGCGTGCCGGCACCCCGGCCACAATGGCAAAATCGGGCACATCTCTGGTCACCACCGCCCCGGCGCCCACCAGGGCGCTCTGGCCAATGGTCACCCCGGCGATGATGGTGGCATTGGTGCCGACCGAAGCCCGCTTCTTGACCCGGGTTTCGACCATTACCCAGTCCTGCGGAGATTGCAGACTGCCATCGGCATTGGTCGAGCGCGGGTAGATATCGTTGGTGAACATCACCCCGTGGCCGATAAAAACCTCGTCCTCAATGGTCACGCCCTCGCAGATAAAGGAATGCGAGGAGATCTTGCACTGTGCGCCGATCACCGCACCGCTCTGCACTTCGACAAAGGCGCCGATCTTGGTCGACGCGCCGATGGTGCAGCCATACAGGTTGACCAGGTCGGGGTGAAAAATACGCACGCCTTCGGCGAGCACGACAGAATCAGCTACGGGCATAGATACACCTCTCCCATGTTGATATGCAGTTGTTTTGGAGTCAAGGGAATCGTCATGGACAAGAAATTTTTCGCCATAAGAGATGTCTTGATTATACCAATGAACAGGCAGTTTGTCATTGTTAAATATTTCACAAACAAGAAGTGACCGGCAAAGACAGGTCTATGGGTGATTTTGGATTGGGAAAACCATCCCTTTGTTGACAAACCGTTTTTATCGCAGTATATTACTAATATACAACTGTGTTTGTACCTGTTTGCTCACCAGAACAGGACAGCCGGTGAACAATTGAATGGATGTCAGGATGCTTTGATCCGCCCACCTTATCTGGTCGCTTGCCCTGCGGGGCTGGGTGTTCGGGGAGCAAGTAGCGAAACCGGCCTTGAGGGCTGGTTTTTTGTTTTTCAGCAAGACGCTACCAACAGGAGGACAACATGTCCCTATCAGAGGATACCGTGGCAGATATCGGCATTGACCTGGATCAAATGGAAACCATGGAGCGGCAGCGGGTGATGGTGGTGGAAGATGAAGTTGACACCGTTCTGCTGCTTAAACAAATCTTTCGCATGGCTGGTTTTAATGTGGTCAGCGCTGCCAGCGGCGAAGAAGCATTGAAAAAGATCGTCAAATACGAACCCGACATGGTGCTGCTGGATATCATGATGCCTGACATGAATGGCTGGGAAACCCTGGAGTATTTGCGCCAGATGAGCGAAGTGCCGGTCATTGTCTGCTCGGCCCTGGGTACCAAGCACGACGTGGTGCGCGGCCTGCAGGCCGGGGTGGATGATTACGTGACCAAGCCTTTTCACAGCGAAGAGTTGATTGAGCGCGTACGGGCTGTGCTGCGCCGCACGCAAAAACCAAAAGAGATCAGCCGCTTTATTTTTCCCCAGGTGGGTCTGGTCATTGATCAGATGAATCAGGAAGTGATTTACAACGATCAAACCATCAGTCTTACCCAGCGGGAATTTGCCGTGCTTTCGGCGCTGGCCAAACACGCCCCGGCCATCGTCAGCTACGAGACCATTGCCAGCGAGGTATGGGGCGAAAAGGAGACCAGCTCGGCCAATGCCCGCAAACGCACCAAATACCTGGTCTATTTGTTGCGGCAGAAGTTCAATGAAGCTGAACCGGACAATGACCTGATCCTCAATGTGGATCGGCTGGGTTACAAGCTGCAAACCGAAAAACGAGGCGATTGAGCGCACCTGTTTGCCAGAATAATAACGGGCAGGCTCATTAAAGGGGCCTGCCCGTTTTGCTGCATTTGAGCCAAGCCGTGCACAGGATTGAGCGGGTCAGCGAATCGCCAGAGGCAGCAGCATCAGGAACAACTGTGCATCCAGCAAACCATGCCCTACCATCAGATAAGGCAGAAGGCGCGGCCGCCAGCGCATCACAGCTGCCAGGAAGAGGGCAAACGGCAGAAACATCAGCAGCCGCCATAAGATGAAGCGCCAGTCAAAGATCAGCGGCAGGGTGATGTGCTGGGCAGCGTGCACAAAGCCTGTCAGGATCACCATCCCCCAGCCGCGGCCGGTGAGGGCCGTCAGGCGCGGCATGGCATAACTGTAATAGGTTGGGATCTCGGTCAGGGCGATGGTGATTGGGAAGAGTACCAGGGAAAAAACGATCACCACCCATAATGGCAGCGGGCGAAAGAACAATTCTGATGCAACATTCACATCGCCGAATAACAGGTTGCCCAGGGCGATATTGGGCACAACCGATAAAGGAGCGCTGACCACAAACACGCCCAGACAGATCAGCAATTCACGCCAGAAGGAATGCTGTTCCACGCGGTACAGGTCTTTAAGCCGCATGCCTTCCCGGCGGGCCAGCCCGTCCAGCAGGAAAAGGTTGATCAGGTTGCTGATCGTGGCCGAGACCGGCCACCAGGCGCTGGAAGCCTGCCAGGGCTGGGCATTGCCGCTGAGGGCAAAACTGGCGGCAAAAAAAGCCTGGCAAACTGCAAACAATACCATGCGGCTGAACAACATGCCCAGCGGGCGCTGCAGGTGGATCTGGCCGTTGTTGACCTTGTGCTCAATCGCTGCCTGCAAATTGGGGAGGGAATTGGCGGGAAGGTTCATTTTTTGTCCCTTTATGGGCGGTGAATTTTTTATTTCGATGAACAAACGAAATGTATCATAGCATGTGCAAGGAGATTTCACAAGAAATTTGAAGGTCTTTTCCATGCATTAGACTTCTAAACGTACCGTGATACGGCAATTGCATCTTGTTCCGTGTTGAAATATTTTTTACCCATCCCCCGAAAAACTTTTTTGCAGAGTCTTCTCATTCCCCACCCTGGGGCGGGGTTAGGGGTGGGGTAAACATTCATTTATCGTAGAAAAGAATTTTGATGCAATTGCCCTACGCACCGTGATCACCTGCTGCCGGTTTGCTTGGTATACTACAAATGTCATAGATGCGTTTTGATGTGTGAAAAGCCGTCTGCCATGATGAATGCCAGGCGGTTATCCTGAAAAATTGGTGAATTATCGCATGAAATCTTTGGCCTTTGTGTACACCTTCGCCCGCAAATACCAGGCAGCTCTGGTACTGACAGTGTTCAGTATGCTGCTGTTGGTAGGGGCGCAGCTCCTCATCCCATGGATCATCCGCACGTTGATCAACATCGTCAGCAGCGGCAGCGGCCTGTCTGCCGAGAGCCTGCAAACCATTGGGCGGCTGACACTGCTCGCTCTGGCCATCTATTTGGTCAAGGCCGGGCTGCAATACTTGCGCCTCTATCTGGCGCATATTGCCGGCTGGGGGGTGGTGGCCGACTTGCGCGAACATGTTTATGACCATTTGCAGCGCCTTAACCTGCGCTATTACAACGACAAGCAAACCGGGCAAATGATGTCGCGCGTTGTGAATGACACGGACCTTTTCGAGCAGTTGATTGCCCATGCCGTCCCGGATGTCTTTGTCAATGCGTTGACCTTGCTTGGCGTGGGGGCAGTGCTGTTCAGTATGAACTGGAAGCTGGCTTTGCTGGCCCTGCTGCCAATCCCCCTGATCATCTTTTCGCTTAAATACTATGCCCGGCGGGTGCGCCCGGCCTTCGTTTTTCGCCAGAAGGAATTGGGCGAATTAAATGCGATCCTCAGCGACAGCCTTTCCGGCATCCGTGAGATCAAGGCTTTTTCCCGCGAGGGCGAGGTGCGGGAACGCGTTGGCCAGGGTATTCAGCGTTACCGCGCTTCACTGGTGGGGGCGCTGCGCATGATGGCCGTCTACCTGCCTTTTGTGGAATTCACCTCGTCCATCGGTGTGCTGGTGGTCATCTATTTTGGCGGTCGGCTGGCCTTTCAGGGCAGCCTTCCCGTGGCCGATCTGGTGGCATTTTTCCTCTACCTGGAAATGTTCTACCAGCCGGTGCGCAACCTGAGCAACGCCTGGGAAGCTATTCAAAATTCCCTGGCCGGCGCCGACCGGGTGACTGAATTGTTGGCTGAAGAACCGGAACCGCTCAATATACCAGGGGCCATTCCCATTAAGGATAAGGTGCAGGGTCAGATCTGCTTTGAAAATGTATCCTTTCAGTTTGATGCCAGCGAAACCGTTCTGGAGAATATTCAGCTTGAGATCCCTGCTCATCATATGGTGGCTCTGGTTGGGCCAACCGGGGTCGGCAAAACCACCATGGTCAGTCTCATCCCCCGTTTTTACGATGTGGTGCAGGGCAGGATCACCCTGGACGGGCATGATATCCGCGATATCCGCCTGGAAAGCCTGCGCAAACAGATCAGCATCGTTTTACAGGACGTCTTTCTCTTCCACGGCACAGTGCGCGATAACATTCTCTTTGGACGGCTGAATGCCACTGAGGAGGAAATGATGGCTGCGGCGCGTGCCGCCAATGCCGATGAGTTCATTGACCGCCTGCCAAACGGGTATGACACCCTGATCGGTGAACGCGGCACGCGCCTCTCCGGCGGCCAGAAGCAGCGCCTGTCCATTGCCCGGGCGGTGCTCAAGGATTCGCCAATCCTCATTCTGGATGAAGCTACCTCGGCTGTCGATACCGAAACCGAACTGCTTATTCAACAGGCATTGGAGCGGCTGATGGTGGGCCGCACAACCATTCTCATCGCTCACCGCCTCTCCACCATTCGCAAGGCAGACCGGATTGTGGTGCTGGAAGGCAAGCATGTGGTGGAAATGGGCCGGCATGAAGAGTTAATGAAAACTGGGGGACTGTATCGGCGGCTGGTGCTTGCCCAGCAGCAGTTCGATCCGCTTGTTGCTTAAAAACGCCCCGCGCGAATGCCGGGCTTGTCTAGGCTGGCTTGTCCACGGCGGCAGTCGAGCCGCGCAAAACCAGGCGCACAGGCAATACCAACTGGTTTTGATCCGGTTCGGCCCCCGTTAAGGTCGAGACCAGCATTTCAAGCGCCTGTTCGGCAATCTCATTGATCGGGTAATGCACACTGGTCAACCCGGGCCAGACATGCTTGGCGTGACGGGTATCGTCAAAACCACACACAGACATCTGTCCGGGCACAGACATGCCCATTTCTGTGAGAGCAAAGATCGCGCCCAAACCTGCCTCATCGTTGCCGGCAAAAATGGCTGTGGGCGCCTGCTCAAGGCTCAGCAGAATGCGGGCCGCAGTATACCCTCCGTCAAAGTTGAACTCAGAATCCACCACCAAACGCTCATCGTACTCCAGGTGATGCAGGTCAAGCGCCGCGCGGTAACCATAAAGACGGTCAATGCTGGTGCGGTGGCTGCGCGGGCCGGCCAGGAACGCAATGCGGCGGTGCCCCAGAGAAATCAGGTGCTCGGTCATCATCAGCGCGCCCTGATAATCATCACCGCTGACGGATGGAATTTCGGCCGAGCGGTTGAAAGGGGTAATTTGTACCAGCGGAATTTGCGCCTGGCGCACCAGATCCAGCAGAAATTCATCTGTATCGCATGGGGGAGTGGTCACCAGACCATCAATGCGCCTTTCGGTGATCAGGCTGGTCAGTTTCTTTTTGGAGCGGCTCAAGGACGGAAAATAGGTCTGGATCAGAATATCATAGTCGTATTCATAACCCACTTCAAGGATCTTGTGGATCAGATCGGATTGGGAGACGCCGCCGGTATGCAGCAGGATGCAGAGCACAAATGAGCGCTGCTGAACCAGACGGCGGGCCGAGATATTGGGGGCATATTCCAGAGTCTGGATGGCCTGCTGGACGCGGCTGCGCACCGATTCGGTCACGTGAGGTTCCTGGTTCACGACGCGCGAAACCGTCTTGATCGATACACCTGCCAGACGGGCGACGTCCTTAATCGTGGCTGCCAAAGAGCCTCCTGTAGTCGGCAATTATTAATTCAGACAACGTTGTCTTAATTATACCAATGAATGCATGGCAGGATGGCGCTCTAATGATGGCAAAAAGCCAGTATTCTGGCACCTGATACCTGGCACCTGACCAAAGTTTGGTCAAAATGTGGGTTTTCATTCCAGCGAATGGAGAATTGATTGTTGACAACGTTGTCAATTTCGGCTATCATTTTCTTTGTGGCTGTTTCCTCTCCCTGCCATTGTTGACCAGTTTTGCGCTTATTCACATCATACAGGAGAACATGATGAAAAGATCCTTCCCCCGGCTTGCGATTCTCAATTTGAATGACTTTATCTATGGGCGTTGCCCTTTCCCTGTGCAGTTAAAGAATGGGCTGGTGATTGGTGGCGGAGAAGTATATCCAGAATTGAACTTCACCCTGCCGGGAATGCATATCAACACCGAAACCATGCCCGAGGTGCGCAGCCAGTATACCCAGATGATCACTGAAGCCTGCAAGCGGGCTGCGGAATTGCACGCTGGCGGCCTGGTGGTGGAACTGGAGCTGCTGCCAGACCTGACCCTGACCCCCGAATGGGGCGCTGAAGTTACATCGATCTTGCGTTCTGTGCTGGATCAGACCGAAAAGAAATATGGTATCAAGACCGGTTTGCGTGTGACCCCCAACGATATCCGTGAATTTTCCAGGCCGCCGCTCATGCGCCGCGGCCAATTCACCGAGAAGATGTTCCGCTGTTTTGAGTTGTGCGCCCAGGCCGGGGCTGATTTTCTGTCCATTGAATCGACCGGAGGGAAAGAAGTGCATGATGAAGCCATCATCAATGGTGATTTGCACCTTTCCGTTTTTTCTCTGGGCATTCTCGCCAGCCGCGATATGGCGTATTTGTGGGACAAGATAGCGGCCATCTGTAAGCAGTATGATGTCATCCCGGCCGGGGATTCGGCCTGCGGCTTTGCCAATACCGCCATGGTACTGGCCGAGCAAAAATTTGTACCGCGGGTCTGGGCTGCATTGATCCGCGTGCTGGCCGTGCCGCGCAGCCTGGTTGCTTTTGAGCAGGGTGCGGTCGGCCCCAACAAGGATTGCGCTTACGAAGGGGTTTACACCAAGGCTATCACTGGCTTCCCCATCGCCCTGGAGGGCGCCGAGGCTGCCTGCGCCCATCTTTCACCCATTGGCAACATTGCCAAAGCGGTGCCCGATCTGTGGAGCAATGAATCGGTGCAGAATGTCAAGCTGTTGTCTGCCATGGCGCCTACTGTTTCTTTGGAGCAGCTGGTCTATGCTACCCGTCTGATGAATACCGCTTCCGCCCACGGGGCATCTGCTGCCCTGGCTTTGCGGGACTGGTTGACCGACTCGGATTCCGGATTGGACCCCCAGGCCTATGTGCTGCGTCCGGATGTGGTCCTCGACATTTCGGGACAGATCATCACTGAATCCACTGCCTACGCCCGCACGCGTGTGGCTGCTCTGGCCACGCTCAACGCGCTGCGCCAGGCGCAAACCAATGGGGAACTGCATCTTTCACGGGTTGAACTGCGCTGGCTGGACACTCTGACCCAAAAAGCTGAGAGCCTGCCTGCCAGCGAAGAAACCTTCATCAGCCAGATGCTGCCTCTGATCGACGAAAAACAGGTCAACCTGGCGGAGTATGGATTCTAAAAAACCACTGCCGTTGGCAGAAATGTTCAACTGACTGGCCTCAAGCCTTGCAAAAAAAACCACCCCGAAAGGTGGTTTTTTTTGACAGAGAGGGAATACCTCACCGATAGGCAAAAAAGCCCAACAGGGCCGCACCAATCACAATGAAGATCGGGTTAATGGTAGTGAAGACCAGCAAACCAAACGCACCCAGTGAGATCAGCATTTTGTCCCAGTTTTGCAGCAGGGCGGCGCCCCAACTGGACTGGCTGGCCCCCCACACAGAACGCGCCATATCATAAGCTGTCCATACCAGCAAGCCCACAACTGCCGGGCGAACTGCCTTGAGCATGGCCTGCACGACCTTGTTGTCCTTGATATCGAAGAAAAAAGCCACCATGATCAGCATCAGAATGGTGGTGGGCACCACGCTGCCGGCCGCGGCCGAGATGGCGCCGGGCAGTCCGGCCACCTTGTACCCAATAAAGGCGGAAACTTCGGGAGCGATCGGTCCGGGCAGGGCATTGCCAACCGCCACCGCGTCTGCGAATTCTTCTGCGGTAACCCAGCCGACCGCGGTCGATTCGCGCTGCATCAGGGCCAGCGAAGCCGGTCCGCCGCCCCAGGAGAAAAGCGCCACGCGTGAGAAAAGAAAGAATATTTTCCAGAGGATCAAAACAACCTCACTTTACTTGCATAAGAATTTTTTCAGCATACTGCCAGCCCAGACAACCCGAATTTTAGCACGCCCTTTCCGCCTTGTGTAGCTGCAATATGAACAGTGCCATGGCTTTCTCAAAGTTAATTTTCCATTTGTTTCTTTTATTGATGGCACGAGGCCGGACGAAAGACGGTCTGTGCATCACCAGGGTTTATTCACCCCACCCCTCGAACTCCCCTCCCCGCTGCTTGCGTGACGAATCCCAATTCATTCT
>JAGVAB010000119.1 GCA_020060485.1 Anaerolineales bacterium | reverse complement strand
GGGATTCGTCACGCAAGCAGCGGGGAGGGGAGTTCGAGGGGTGGGGTGAATAAACCCCGGTGATGCACAGACCGTCTTTCGTCCGGCCTCGTGCCATCAATTAAAGAAGCAAATGGAAAATTAACTTTGAGAAGGCCGTGCCCAAACTCGTGATTGTAATTCCGGAAAATCGCACTATAATAATATCAGAGGCAGTATATCCGTTTACTAACCATGCTATAACCAGAGGGGCAAGGAAATGATCACCATCGAAGTCAGCAAATGCCATTGTGAAATCGTCAGAGAAGCCATCCTTGAGGCCTTCCCGTTTGCTCAGGCTGCCGGTGTGAATGTGGGACTGGTTGAAAAATGCATGGGTAAAAATCTACTTGATCAAGAAACAATCATGATCGTGATGGATGACCCCACCTGGCAAGCCGTCCTGGACACCCTTCGCCACCACCCCCAGCCTCACATCGGCGATTTCTTCATCCACCACCTGCAAGACCTTGTCGCCGATTCCCTTCTCGGCTACACCAACTGAATTTCGCCTTTAAAACAAACACGGGCGAATGCTTCGCCCGTGTTTGCATGAAGCCACAACTCAATCCAGGATCTCTTTCAAAAAGCTCGTGCCGATCATCGGCGGCGTTACCCCAAACGCTTCGCCAATTGTCGCTGCCACATCCGCAAATGATTGGCGGATGCCCAGGTCAACGCTGTTCTTCACCCGCGGGCCAAACACCAGCAAGGGAATATATTCCCGCGAATGGTCTGTGCCCTCTGTCGTCGGGTCCACCCCATGATCCGCCACGATCATCGCCACATCCGTCTCTTTCATCTGCGCCCGCATCCGGGGCACGAAGGCGTCAAACTCCTCCAGCTTCTGCCCATATCCCTTCACATCATTGCGATGACCATAGGTCATGTCAAACTCCACCAGATTGGCCATCACCAGCCCATTGAAATCCTCCTGCAGGAAGTCCAGCATCGCCTCGGCGCTTTCCATGTTGAACACCGAGTGATGCGTTTTACTGATCCCCCGGTTGCCAAACAGGTCGTCGATCTTGCCGGTGGCGTACACGCTGTAGCCCGCCTTGATCAGCGTATCCAGCATGGTGTCCGTCTCGGCCATCAGCGGATAATCATGCCGCCGTTTGGTGCGCGTGAACGTCTCTGCATTCTCGCCGATGAACGGCCGGGCGATCACCCGCCCCACCGCGTGTTTGCCGCGCAGCATCTCGCGCGAGATGGCGCACAGCCGGTACAGTTCCTCGATCGGGATCACGTCTTCATGTGCCGCGATCTGGAACACCGAATCCGCCGACGTGTAAACGATCGGCTTGCCCGTGCGCACATGCTCCTCCCCCAGTTCCTTGATGATCTCGGTGCCCGAGGCAGGCTTGTTGCCCAGCACATCCAGGCCGGTCAGCCGCTTGAATTCATCCAGCACTTCCGGTGGAAAGCCATCCGGATAGGTCGGGAATGGCTTGGGCACTTCCACCCCCATCAGCTCCCAATGCCCGGTCACCGAGTCCTTGCCCTTCGAGATTTGCAGGCATTTGCCATACGCCCCGCGTGTCTCCTTGCGCGGCGGCACACCCTCGATCGGGGTGATGTTTCCCAGGCCCATCTCGCCCATGTTGGGCAGCTTCAAACCGCCTAGCACTCGGGCCGTGTTGCCCAGCGAATTGCTGCCCTCATCGCCATACACCGCGGCGTCCGGCAGCGCCCCGGCCCCCACTCCGTCCAGTACAATCACTGCGATCCGTTTAATTTCCATGTCGTCCACTCTCCCAGTCAGGAATTCAGGAAAGCTGATTATACCCCCAATTCTCATCCAATTCGGGGAAATTGTCCGCCAAAATACTCCACCCCTTTGCCTGTCGAAGGGATCGCACCCCGAGCTTGTCGAAGGGTGCCCCCAATCATGTCGTTGCGAAGGAACGCAGCGACAAAGCAACCCCCAACACCGTCATCACACCAACTAGCCAATGTCGGTTCGAAGACCGCAGCGAAAACACGTGCACCGCACCCTGAGCCTGTCGAAGGACCGCACCCTGAGCTTGTCGAAAGGAGCAGGTGAACAACCCCAATCGCTTGTAATGCCTTGCATTCATTGCTACTATAGATGCAAACTTGTTTGGTCTGTCCATTTTTTTACAGATGGAGGTGTGCAATGCCCGTCTCAAAAAGCGAAGCCCTGCTGCGCAGCCTGCTTGAACCCGCCGGTGTGGAGATCAACGGCTCACATCCTTGGGACATTCAAGTGCATGACCCGCGCTTTTTTGACCGCCTTTTTACCGAAGTCACCCTGGCCGCCGGCGAATCCTACATGGATGGCTGGTGGGACTGCCCCGCCCTGGATGAAATGATCTCCCGCGCCCTCAAGGCCGATCTCATCACCCGCATCAAGGGTGATCACCGCATCTGGTTTCACATCCTCAAAGCCAAACTCTTCAATCGTCAATCGGTTTCCCGCGCGTTCCAGGTCGGGCAGCAGCATTATGATCTGGGCAACGATCTCTACACCGCCATGCTCGACCACCGCATGAATTACACCTGCGCCTATTGGAAAAATGCCAGCACGCTCGACCAGGCCCAGGAAGCCAAACTGGAGCTGGTCTGCCAGAAGATCGGCCTCAGACCCGGTATGCAGGTGCTCGAGCTTGGCTGCGGCTGGGGCGCTTTCGCCAAATATGCCGCCGAAAAACACGGCGCCCGCGTCCTCGGCGTAACCGTATCCAAAGAACAGGTAGCCCTGGGTATGCAGCTCTGCCGCGGCCTTCCTGTGGAATTGCGCCTGCAGGATTACCGCCAGCTGCATGGCAGCTATGACGCGGTCATCTCCATCGGCATCATGGAACACGTCGGCGTCAGGAACTACCGCACCTACATGCAGGTCGTTGACCGCTGTCTCAAACCGGGCGGCATCGCCTTCATCCATACCATCGGCAACAACCTCAGCCTTGCCGCCGGCAACCCCTGGACCGATAAATACATCTTCCCCAATGGCATGCTGCCCTCTATCGCCCAGCTTGGCAAGGCAATGGAAGGTCTGTTCGTCATGGAAGACTGGCACAATTTCGGCCCCGACTACGACGCCACCCTCATGGCCTGGTATGCCAACTTCGAGAACGCCTGGCCGAGCCTCAAACAAAACTACTCGGAACGCTTCCGCCGCATGTGGCGCTATTACCTCCTCAGCAGCGCCGGCGGCTTTCGCGCCAGATACCAGCAGCTCTGGCAGATCGTGATGACCCGCCCCGGCACTCCCCAGCCCGATTGCCGCAAGTCGTAGGCGCTGCCGTGCGCAAAACCACTGTCCTCATTGTTGGCGCCGGCCCTGCCGGCACAGCCTGCGCCTGGCGCTTGATGCAGGCGAACGTGGATTGTCTGCTCCTGGACCGCCACACCTTCCCCCGTCTCAAATCCTGTGCTGGCTGGATCACCCCCGGCATCCTGCGCGCCATCGACTTTAACCCGCAGGAATACCCTTTCAGTTTCACCACCTTCACCCGCTTCCACATTGCCATTCGCGGCTTCCAATTCACCCTGCCCACCAACCAGCACGCTATCCGCCGCATCGAATTTGACCACTGGCTGCTGCAACGCTGCCGCGCTCCCCTGGAGCAGCACAATGTCCGCCGCATCCTTCCCGTCAATGACGGCTACGAGATCGACGGTCAATATTTCGCCAACTTTCTAGTTGGCGCGGGCGGCACTTCCTGCCCGGTGTACCGCGCCTTCTTTCAGCGCCTCAGCCCCCGGTCCAAAGATGCCCTCATCCTTGCCCTCGAAGAAGAATTTCCCTTGCCCTCCGCCGATGCCGATTGCCGCCTGTGGTTCATGCAGCACGGCCTGCCCGGCTATGCCTGGTACGTGCCCAAAGCCGGCGGCGTGGTCAATGTCGGCATCGGCGCCAAAGCCCTCAAACTCAAACAAACCGGCGCCCGCCTTCAGGAACACTGGCAAGCCTTTCTGGCCCGTCTGGAGCATCTCGGCCTGGTCGCCCCTCGCGCCTGGCAGCCCGTCAGCCACACCTACTACCTGCGTCACCAACCATTGGCTATGCGCAGCGGAAACGCATTCCTCACTGGCGATGCCGCCGGTCTGGCCACCCTCGACATGGGCGAAGGTATTGCCCCCGCAATCCTTAGCGGCCTGCGCGCTGCCGATGCCATCCTTCACGGCACTCCCTGCACCCCCACCGGCATCCCCCGTTACTCCCTGCCAGCCATCCTGTTTGCCGGTCTGCCCGGCAGCAAACACTTCTGATCCCTTGCTTCCCCCCTATTCCCCCGCCCGCAGTTCCTTCGCCACCAGCACAAACTCGCTCACCGCCTGCATGCCACCCTTTTGATACAGCCGCGTAGCGCCCGTCGGATTGGCCGCATCCACCGTCAGGCCGATCGTCTTCATCCCGCGCTGCCAGAATCTGCCAAAAGCATCCTGCAGAAGGGTCAGCCCCAGGCCTTTCTTGCGCCATGCGGGCCGCACGCCCAGCGTCTGCACCCAGCCGATGCCCATCTTGAAACGGTTGATCGCAAATGCCGCCACCTCGTCAGCATCCCAGATCACCCCCCACAAATCGGGGTCATACTCCGGATTCTCCAGATTATAGAAAGTAAACCCCTCAAAGGAAAGCTCATGATTGCCCCAATGATCCTGGAAGGCGTCATTGCGCGCATCGCATACCGCCCGGGCGTGCTCCCCCTGCACAAAAGGCCGCAACGCCAGCCCGGCGGGCAGCACAGGCGCCGGCGGAGCCGCCGTCAGCACCGTCTCCATGCGCCAGTAATAGCGCACCGGCGCATACCCGCCCGCCTTGAACAGGACTTTGCCGGCCTCGTCCTTGTGATCCAGCGCAACCCGCAAGGCTACGCGCAGTCCAGGCGCGGCAAGCTGCACATGCTCTTCCGCACGTCTCTCCATCGCCTCCACCAGCGCCGCGCCGACCGCCAGCCCCCTGTACTGCGGCAGAACATACAGATCCCCCAGCAGATCGCAATGCTCCTGCTTGTCCTCCAGCGAAACATAACCAACCACCCGCCCGCCGCCCTCTTCCACCAGGAACGCATCCCGCAGCGGATCAAACCCCTCACGCCTCCACTCCGCAGCCAGCTCCTCGGGCGTCACCGCCACGCTCACATCGCCGTCTGCCACGCAAACATCATAAATAAGCTGGGCCACCTGGTGCACGTCCGCATGGCGCACAGGGCGCAAAACCAGCCCGGCCTCCATTCGTATGACTTGATCCTTCATCTTCTCCTCCTGTTGCAAACTCGCCCCGGCTGCGGAGCATACCCGAATCATAAACGCAAAAGCCCTGCCCGGCAATCACCCAATGGCCGATTCTGGCTCTAGGCCATCCGGCCCATTTCGGGCAAAGCATGCTCGCCAGCCAGAGAACAAAAAAGAACCTATCAATTCAGCCCAAGCCCGGCTCCGCCCCTCCCCGGAACCGGGGAGGGGGTACCCATGCCGCCCTCTGTCCATCACCGCCCGCCAAATCCGCACCCCCAAACCGCACATCGAGCTTGCATTTATGCCCATGTGGGGTCGAGATGTCGGTCAGGCAGGCATAAAGCCACTTTGACAACCGCAATGACGTATAATTATTAAAATGTCAATTTTGAATGATACTTTTGCACATGATGCTGCGCGTGTACAGGAACAAAAGAACCGGCTGCTCTAGCCAATACATCTGTTCAAATTTTACAAGAGGGTAAAATGAAAAAACAGGTTGTTACCCCACTGATCAAGGAAATCAATGAAAAATTATCCGAAATTTCCCCGGAAAACCAGCAACAAATCCTTGCATTCATGAATTACTTAATAGAAGAAGAGAAGAATAGAAAAGCCAATGATTATCCCCCATCATCGGAGATCGATTTAACAACATGCATGACTGAATAAAAGGCATCAAATAAGGAATCCTTTAAATGAAACCACCCGAGAAATCAAGTTTCTTTCAACTGCTCCAAAGGATTTTCAAGCCGAAAGAAATCCAAGTAATTGAAAAAGACCCTGAAGAAAAATATCCCCCAATCTCCAGGGGAGACAGCACAACTTGCGTGGATGTCAAACATACTTTCAAACAACAAGAGCCGAAATAAACTAAACAAAGAAAATTGTAACGAGTAAAAGAACGACAGTTGAAATAAACGCCATAGCCGAATATTTCACCCATCTTTTGCGCTCTTCAATCGCCTTTCGATTGCCATCGATTGCATTTAGATAATTCACCAATTGCTGTTTGAGAACATTTTCTTTACCCTTGCCAACATAAGCGCTGTCAAGCTCTGCCAACCCCATTTTCACCGGGGTTACAAATGACACAGGCATTTGAGAAAGCAAACTAAAGTAAATCGCAAGGATATAAAAAACAACCACCGAGATAATTGCAGCGACCGACACCCACGGGGGTGAAGTTCGAGGTGACTTCGAAAATAACTGCAAAGCGCCCAAGAGCGAAACAACCAAGCTTGCCGAGCCAAATATTGCCCTTGCCGTGGTTTTAATCGATTCAATTGCCTTTTCCTGGCTTTGGTAATATGCCTTTGCTTCATCAACAGCAGTGATCAACCCTGTCAAATCAGGCTCTTCTTGAGGAAAACTATTATGCCCGAAAAATCTGGTACAACAACTCAACAAACCCAACAAACTCATGACCCGCACTCCTTTCCCAAACCTTCCACATCGGATAATACCACAAAGTCCGATTCGGGAAAATCAGGGAAAGGTTAAACGGGTGTACTAAAAGTATGTAGAAAATCAGGCCCCAATTACTGTCGTTGCGAAGGAGCGCCCCGCACCTGCGGTGGGGCAGGTGAGCGACTGTGGCAATCTCCAAGCCGTGATGGGGATTGCTTCAGTCGCCGCTTTGCGGCTTCTTCGCAACGACAAAATCTACAACATTTATGTGCTCCCAGGTTAAACCGTTTTGATGCCTGGCATACCATACAATCAATGAAATACCAAAAAGGTTATTAAATTTCTACCCACGCGAAAACGATTATATTTTTGGGGTTTCAGTATAGAATAAAATAGTAAAACTTGAGCATCACACAACTGCTCCAGGGCGCAGATATCCAAATGCCACCGTAGCACGGCACCTTCAAGTAAGCCCCCGGCAAAAGAAGTCCGGCTCCGAGCAGCCGAGTCTGTTGGAGCGATCATAAACAACTATGACTAATAGGCCACCACCAGGAAAATGCGTTTATTGTCTTACGGAATGTGCTTCTCTTACTTGGGATCATATTTTTCCTATATCTTGGTATCCGAAAAGTTCCTCAACCGATGAAAAATGGAAAGTCCCAGTATGTAATGATTGTAACAATGGGCTTTCACGTATCGAAGGTGATCTAAGAAATGAATTGGCACTATGCCTAGATCCAACAACTCCATCAACCCAAGAAATTGTGCAAAAAGCGCTTAGTTCATTTGACCCCAAAATGGGAAGAGATCAAATAGATAGAAAAATACGTCAAAAAAGATTAGAAAAATTGATTGGCAAAGTAACACTTGTGGATAAGGTGCCCAAAAATGTATTACCAAATTTTGGATTAATTCCAGGTTTATCCTATCCCAATGGTTTTCCAGTCCTTCATGTTAGACAAGAAGATGTCTACACACTTGTCAACAAAATCGTTCGAGGACTAACATATATCTCAAATGGGGTTCACATTGATGAAAACCATAGAATAGATTTTTATTCGGTACAAATGGATGTACTAAGAAAGATGCTCATGCCAATAAAGAATGATCTGCAAATCTTTGATCACCGTCCAGGCATTTATGTGGCAATGGGAACTATTGTGGGAGAATCGATAAACAGAATCTTTTTTATCGAAATTTGGGAAAAGCTCAATCTACAGGCCTTTGTTCTACCAAAAGATTATCAACTGTCTTGTCAATAACCCTAGGATGCAAGTTAGATCAAAATTTTTATGACGCCGCCCACCTCCACCGCCCCGCTGGCGAAAACCAAAAACACCATCAACCTTAAACCACTTTGATGCCTGCCATTTTGTATAATGATTGAAAAGAAATTCACACTACAACCAGACAATTAAAGGATTACGCCCATGCCATCACCCACGCCAGAATTCTTGCCAGCGCATAAGATTTTCATAGAAACCAAACCAGGGATACGTTACTACAAAATATTAAAAACACTGCCAGATATTCCGGAAGGAATTTCCAAACAACCCTATATTGATGAAATGAAACGTATCCTTCAACAACTTTACAACCTGCAAAAAGATAGTGTGAAGCTGGAATGCGCAGGAGAAACAGAACAAGCAATTGCAGGATATAAACAACTGGTGGCAGCTCAATTCGACAGTCCGTATCCCTACCTCCGCTTGTGTGCCTATTACACCCAAAAGCAAATGCCCGTCCAAGTTGACATCGTATGTTGTCGCTACCTGAAAATGGTGCAAATAGTAACCGCACTTGGTTATAGTGATCCTTGTCGAAACGAAAGCACAATTACCTTCATTGAAATCGCAAACGAACTCGAAAAATCATCAGAAATTGAAGAATATTGCGAAAAATTATTAGCCAGAGAATATAATTGCAAAGGATGAAAAGATATTCCGATGCCTTGACCCTGACTAAGACAAACAAATTTGTCTTAGTCAGGTTGGATTGGTGAATTGCAGTATCAAATACATCGCAGAAAACAGGGATAGCCATGAAAATGATAACT
The DNA here is from genome assembly GCA_020060485.1 of Anaerolineales bacterium. The sequence continues at coordinate 26,958 of JAGVAB010000119.1, read as the reverse complement.
GGCGAAGGGGCATTGCTCAAAAATGGCGAGCTGATCGCCATTGTGCAATACCACCTAACATTCAAGGAAGAACTCAATAAATCCACCATCGAAAAAGGTGTTCTTTATTTTCCCGGCGAGGCAATGACTGATAATATGCTCAAACACTCCCTGGTTGGGCAATATGACTTGCAAGTTGAACATCATGGCGCCGTGGAAATCACTATACAGGAAACACCCACACCCCGCAAGCGTATGGTGAAGATTCTAACTAGTGTGTAGTGGGGCGGGCTGCAGAGCATCAGGATCCTCAACCGTCACCCGCGAATACCCGCTAACGGGTGTGTTTTAAAAAATTTACGGATCAGGTGCAAATAAATCCATGCCTTTGTGCCTGTCTAAGACATAATTTTTAAGCGATCATAACCATGTATCAGATCAAGAAAACAGTTTTTCTTCATAGGGGATTGGTTCATTAATGAAACACAAATAAACCATCGATTTGAAGGACTGCCATGCTGCCATCTCCGCCCGATCCCTTGCCCGCCGAAGAGATCTTCCAAGACCAAAAACCCGGCATCCGCCACTACCTCATCCTCAAAACCCTGCCCACCCTCCCCAGGGAAGTGCCTAGCCGGCCCTACATCGACGAAATGGACCGCATCCTCAGCGACCTCTACCGCATCCAGCTCCAGGCCGCCACCCTCGAAACCCGCGACGAAAGCCACCAAGCCGCCCAACTCTACAACCAGCTCATTGCCGCCGCCTTCGACGACCCCCACGCCTACTTCCGCCTCTGCAAATATTACCAAAACCAGAACAACCCGTCCGGAGTCGCCCGCGTCTGCCAGGCATACATCCACATGACCCAAATCCTCAACAGCCTCGGCTACCGCCAGCCCTACCGCGACGAACTCGCTGAAGCATTCAAAGAAATGCTGCAAGAGATCGCGACCTGAGCCTGTCGAAGGGTAACCCCCAATCATGTCGTTGCGAAGGGCCGCCCCCTGAGCCTGCCGAAGGGTACAGCTGACCAGCCATCAAACTAACAGCCCAAGTCTAATGGAGGAGCGCAGCGACTGGCACTCCCCACCCTAAGCCACCAACCCTTACCCCTCCGAAGATCAGCGAGCAATCTGGTAAACATGCACGGTACCCATCTTCGTCGCTGCGATCAGAGTCTTCCCATCATTTGATAACGCAAGCCCGGCTAAAGAAAAATCATAATCCGCATCAGGCACAACAGTGAGCAGTTGCAACAGGCTGTGGTCTTGTGCATCAAGGATGCAAACCTGCCCACTCTTTTTACCATACCCCAGGGTGAAGAGAATATCTTTATTCAGAGAAATCCACCCACCTGACGCACAATCATCCGGTACATTATCTGGTGATTGATATTCCCCAAGTTCCTCACCAGTGTGCAGATCATAGATTTGTCTGCCTATTGCAAATTGTTGCTTTTCAACATCCACACCAAATGAATCAGGGTAATGCGGACTAATGGTCCTCATTCCCTGGTAAAACTCAAGCGGCGCTGAATAAACCACATAATTTGTCGCACCGGAATGAAGATTCCAGCTCACCATAGTTCCCCAACTGCCGAAGCCAACCACCTGATTGGTGCCTTCAATGAATTTAAGAGCATAAATAAAAATGCGCGAATTCCATTCATCACTGACTAGTGGATCCTCCCCAAAACCATTAGCTATTGTTTCCTCAAAATAATGAAGAAAATCCCCGGTGTGAGCATCCCACAATTTAACCTTGCAGTCCTGGCCCGATGAAGCAATATAGTTGCCGTCTGGCGAAAAAACCACCGAGAAGATCGGGTTTTCGTGTGCGGGTATCCTCAAAATGACCTTGCCACTGTCGAGTTCCATGACCTTGATCATATGATCAAGATCGGCAATCGCAATCACATTACGATCAATCGGCGATAATGAGTATTCCACCATTTTTATTCGCGAGCGTAAAGAGCCGTCCACAGCAGAACGTATTTCAAGAATATCAGGGCGGCGCAGCAGCAAATAACGACCGTCGGATGTAAATTCCCCAAAATTCAGAATATCATTGAAATGCCATGCTCCCATCGTGAAACGATGACGCGCCATATCCCGTAACTGGAATGAGCCGTCGACAAAAGCCACCGCCATCATTTTGCCATCCGGCGAGTAGGCAAAGGTTTGAATGGGATTGTCCAGGCTGCCGATCGCATCCAACAGTTTCCCGTTCTGTGCATTATAGACCCTCACCACGCTGAAGCGATTGGTGTTCCCATAATTGGGAGCGCGATAAAGGATGGTCAGCGAATCACCTGTCGGGGAAAAACCGGCCTGATAAGGAAGAAAAGCACTTGGACTAAAAGCATTTCCACACATCACGGTGGATTTAAGATCGCATGATTCTGGCTGATTGACATTATAATAGCGCACATAAAATGTCTCACCCGAAAGGGTATAAAGCAATTCTCCTGAAGCTTTGTCAAATACCTCTCGAATAGATGACAGGACATCCCAATTCCCTTCTACAGGGATTGCATGCGCCTTCAACTGGTTTCTTCCATCAGGCGAATCCAGCACCAATGAATTCCAGCCATCGCTATAAACGACAGAGTCCATCCACTCCATTTCCTCCACATCTTCAACTGTCTGCCCAGATGGAAATTCGAGAATCACATCCTGTCCTTTTTTTCTTGTCAACCGCAGATAGTGACCATCCTGGCTAAAAGTCATCAGTTTGAACTGGAGTGGTTGGTTAAAAGCCACCCAAACAGGCGCTTTCTGCAAATCCTGAATATCATAAATGGCATATCCATAGGCACTGCCGGCCACAAAATAGTTGCCATTCGGTGTAAAAGCCGCTCCCATAATCGCCCCGCGTCCCCACTGCGCCACATTGGTCAGCCTGAGGAAATTATCCTTGCTAATGACTTCTGCTTCAGCCGGAATGGTTGTACCCAAATATGCCGGGGTGGACACGGGCATAGTTGCAGATGGTATTAAAGTGGGTTTGGGGGTCATCGTAGGGCGGTTTGTCTTCCATGGAGTAATGGTCGAATCCATTGTAGGTGTGAGAGAGAGAACCGGAAGCAGGGAAACTGTTGAAGGCATCAAAGCCGCATCCATTGTTCTTGATGATCCGGCTGTGGAAGAAAGAGATACTTCAGCACCCGGTGCAGCGCAGCCGGACAATAAAAGCGTCGTTATACTGAATATGGTAATGAGAACAAACAACTTGTTTTTCATATCCTGCCCCGCTGCTAAAAGAGATTATTCCTGACACACTACCATTTTAGGCAAAATATGATCAATGTCAATCATTTCCCCTCTGGTTTCCACGATTTCCTCCACGAGAAACCCGGCATCCGCCACTACCTCATCCTCAAAACCCTCCCGGCCCTTCCCGCACAGGTGCCGCTCCAGCCCTGCGTCGCCAAAGGACCGCAGCCCACGACCATGTCGTTCCAAGGAACGCAGCGTTGACACTTGCACCGTACCCAGAGTCTGTCGAAGGCCCCCCACAATAATGTCATGCGAGGAGCGCAGCGACGAAGCAATCTCCTGCCGAAGGACCGCGCCCTGAGCTTGTCGAAGGGCACAGTCTTTTGAAACAAAAAGACCCGGTGCTGTGTCGGCACCGGGCGATCACCCTTCAAACGTTATTATTGATACAAAATTTTTATTTGATTAAGGTCCTGATTCTTCGCGCTTTCCCAACCCCAGGCTCCAATAATTTGCACGTCTCCGGTTTCATCAACGATTACTAAAACGATCCTTTCAGGTTCGGGAAATAAGCAATCAAGTTCTAATGCAATGTTTAAAGCAGACGTGGGCAAATTTAGCATTAGCATTCCAGGCGGACTATCCCATTGTGTCCAAACATTTACACCGGTTTCGTCATTAACCAAATAGAAACCTACATTCTCTCGTTTAGACGAAAAATGATTGTGAATATTTTCTTTTGCTGTAATCCAATCACACCTGCCTGAAGGAGCAGAACCCATAATTTCAGGTGCTGAATTTCGCAAATACCCTACTTCAAACATACTGGAAAGCTCATCAAGTTGTTCCCCTTCCAATTGGATTGTAGATGGCAGATTTGTAGGCCCAATTTCACCTGAGAACCAACCATTGTAATTCTTGTCCACGACAATAATACTAATTTTTTCAAACAACCTGTTGACACATGCATCTGATGCATTAAGTTCCTGACCTAATATAAGTGCATGATGCATCGCAAGTTCATTGTTCTCTGCGAGTTGGCCTTCAGTTGCAGCTTGGTTAATCTCTGGATCTACAAACCAAGCTACCAGGTAAGATATCCCAAATAATTTATATTGCAGAAGCACGGATTCATCAAACACAATTTGTGATTTCAGTTTCTTCAATGTTTGATCAGCATCGCAAGATGGGGCTTTTGTTTTTGTGGGAAATGGCGTACTCGATGGACGTAATTCATACGTTGGGAGAGCTGTTAATGTAGGGACAACTGTAGGTGTGTGTGTATGGGTAACAATGGTATCAATAGTCGGAATTGGGATTACTGTTGGCGCGGGTTTACCAAGCGCTGCACAACCAGAAAAAAGAAAGATCACGATTGATGCAATAAGTGTTGAGCGCCTCAATGACGGTGACATGAATTTATCTCCCATAGCAAAGCAGGGTGGCTATTGAGCGTGGTGTTTATATCTTCCTGTTCATTGTAAGCAAAAAAATTTTTATGTCAATGGATTCAACTCCCTGAGCTCTTTATCCCCCAGCAACTAGGTGCGCCCTCTTTCTCTCCTTAACCCAAAAAGCCACCGAAGGGGGCTTCATAATAACCTAATCACTCTCAATTTTAGTACTGCCCCGGATTTATTCCAAACAGGGGATGAAAATACCTTGATCCAAAAATAAATATACCACTAAAATTTTTCGTCGACATTAAGAAAAAATGTTCCGTCGAGTGAGGGGGGCACCCGAGCGGAACAAAATTATTATAAAACATTTATTACCAAAACACAACCGGTTTGTGGTTTTTATACCAAACTCGCCAAAGCTCAATCCATTTTCTCGTCTTTGGCTGCCAATACTTCTTCTCGTTTCGTTTTCAATTCCTTGACCTTCTTGTCATTTGATGCTTCCATCAAAGCCACAAGCACATCAGAGTCAGAACAGCCCTGATCCTTGAACTCAGTCTCAAGCTCTTGATCATGCACATACAAACTCAAATCCTGCTCTCCAAGGCTTGCGGGATATACAGTGTTCTCTCCCTCTTGCCATATCTCCCCAATTTTCAACCCAAAGGCCTTGGCAAATCTGGCATTGTCAAAATAGGGAGGAGTAACACAAACAAGATACATGCTTTCAGTTTTCATAGCCAAACAGCTCCAGCCTTGAAAAGATCACCCCAACAGATTCCAGCACCGCCATTATACAACTCTGTTTTTTCATCAGCAGTGAGCACTCTATTCCAAACAGCAATCTCATCAATTGCCCCATCCATGAAATTTGCACCACTTGATGACCCATAAGCACCAAGCCTCACAGGAGCTGATGTTGCCTGGCATCCTCCAGTATGAGATGCTGATACTGGAGTCGCATTATTGACTTGCAAATTCACATTATTAGCTACTGAATTATGCCAGCCAACAACAAAAGCCCATGCTCCAGTAGCAGCTCCAAATCCAGTAACTGGAGTGAGAGTTGTTGCATTTTTGCAATAGAACCTGTAAGCAGAACCCGTATGATCCAAAGCATACTCATAAGCAGATGGATCAGTGGATTTTGTTATAAAAAACCTGTATGCGGAAACAGTTGCAAGTTTCACCCAACAGGCAATTGTGAAATCAGAATCACCAAATTTCAAACCCTGCTGAGCAGCATCAGTGATCTCAAGATATTCCAGATTTGCCGCAACAAAATTTGCAGCATTATTCACCTTGCCTGCTGTATATCCAACAGTATTGTTGTCTGTAAGATGGTTCGGACCAAAGGCGTCATATCTCACACCGCTGAGCTCATCCAAATCCCAAAAGCTGACCAGTCCATCAAGTAATGACATTTTCACTCCTTAGGGCAATTGAAATCCCATTGTAACAATCAGCCCTTTTGGAGCTGTTGTGCTGATTGCATCAACATCAATTCTGATGAGATCATTCGTGGCAACATCATCAACAGCTGCATTGATCACAGTTGGAGTGGCTGCTGTGTCACTGCCTGTCTCGCCGGAATCAATGGTGAGTTTTGTGCTCAGCATATCCACAGCATCAGTGACATTATGTAACTGAATATCAGTCGTGCCCGTTACCCCTGCTGTGATTACCCTGGCATGAACCTCGACCAGATTGTACCCATTCAACTCAGCAGGAATATGCACAAAGCCCTTGCCATCACCAACAGCCACACTGCCGGTGAAATAAACACAAGTCACCTGAGCATACTTGATCGGCGGTTTGGCATATTTCAGCCCGGAAGCCTGGGAGCTGTCTGCCTGGATGTTATAGCCATTCGTGCCAACAGGCAAGCGGGCATCTGTTGTGCTGTACACCCAAATATCGCCCTTGGTAGTGAGAGGAGAAACCAGGCCGCCACCACCGCCCCCGCCGCCAGTGAAAGCAAACCACTGAGCACCATCAGAAAACAGCAAAGCGGATTCCCCATCCTCAATCTCAACAACTGTTGCAGGAGAATCATCTTTCACGGCCAATGTGAATCCGGAAACAGAATCATTGAAAATCACAAAAAACGGATTTGTTGGTGCCTCAGCAGGCAAATTCACATTTTGATCAGCTGTGATTGTCAATGCCTGAATCGGCTCACTGGCATCCGTCAGTGTCTTGTCATCGCTCAGCGTTTCGACGTTCTTCGCCAGCACTGCCCCATTGATCAGCACCTCGGTGGCGCTGCCGCCATCCTGCGCCTTAACGCTGGCCCCCTGAAAATCAAGCTTCGTCCGCTGGGCAAGGTCAACCCCTTCCGCCTGGATCACGTGCCCGTTGGTATCGCCAGTGCCTGCCGGGACGCTGAAAGCTCTCTGTCCATTCAAATACTCGCCCGCATTTCCAGAGAATGCAAAGTCAATTTTCGAGATCGCTTCGTCCAGTTGCGAAAACGGCGTATTGATCACATCAGAATTAGCCGGTGATCCATGAGGGATCGGATCATGATGATTGTGCGACATAGTACACCTCCTAAGAATAAGCAACCGCCTGCACCACACCCCGGATCGTCATCTGCGCTTCGATTCGGGCTGTTTTGTTGGCCGTGCTGGTAGAAATAACCACTTCATTCGATTCTTGCTTTGGCCGATATACATCATTCACCAGGCCTGCCGTGATATCCAGTTCATACCATCCCGAACCCAGCGACACCACCGCTCCCCTCAGGTCAGCCCCGCCATTCAGTTTGATCACCAGATTCGCCAGCGCCAGCGTATTGCCGCTCGATTCTTCATAGATGCCATACACCTGGCTGTGCGTATGGGCCGGGATCTCAACCGAATGCGTATGGCTCGGCACCGAGACGCTATGATAATGACTGCCTGCGCCGTGCAAATGCGAGCCAGGCACAGATGCCAGGTAAGTCACGTCTGTGTTGCCCACACTGGCGCTTGATGTCTGCGCTCCGCCGCCGCCGCTGGAGCTGGTCTGTGAGCTGCCCCCGCCGGAAGCCACCGATTTCACCGTGCTGCGCAGCCGCTGGATCTTGAACCGCAGCACCGCACGCTGGATGGTGGTGTATTCCTGGCCAAGCCAAAAACGGAGCCCTGCACTATGGCTCGAGTCCAGCTCATCCCGCCAGGAGAAGGTGTCCACGCTCGCTCCCAATTGCTGATGAGCGCCAAACACCTTGGCGCTCTGCGCTTGCCCGGCCAGAAAGGACGCATCCGACTGCGGCAGCCGGTCAATCGTCGATATCTCAATCCCCGTGGTCTGAATGCCGCTATCAGAGATTCGCGATTCCACCGAGATGATATTGAATTGACCGTCAATATCATAGATTTTGCGCCCATCAAAGAATTTGCGATACAAAATCCGCATCGTCGTTCCCGGTTCCAGCTTCTTGTCCACCTTGGCCAGTTCCACCGTGTAGAACTTCTGCGGCTGGCTGTAACGTCTCAGGTGCTCCACCGAAGCCTGTAGCATCATGTTGGCCGCCGCCTGGATATCAGCCGTGGTATTGCTCAATGGCCCAATCTCTTTAAAATCCAGCGCGTGTTCAATGCGTCCATATTCCGCCTCAGCCGCCTCCACTGTCACCGTGTTGGCCGCCCGGTCAAACACATATCCTTCCGGCACGCCGTCTGTAGCCCCTGCCAGGTCCAAAGCCACCCCGCCGTTGCCGCTGCCCCTGGGGATCACCCGCGTCACCAGTTCGGCCGCATCCGAGATCTCTTCCAGCCCGGTGATGATCGCCAGCCCTTCCAGTCCTTCTGCCCCCACCGGGTCATTCACGTGCTGCACCCCGCGTACCCCGGAAGAAGCAAACCCACTGGCCTGCCCCAGCCACTGGATCACCCGCCCGCTGCTCAACCGCCAATGTTCCCCAATATGCTCCCCCACCCGCACCAGTGCATTCAGCACCGATTCTCCATTGAAACCGGCATACACCGCCGTCACCGTTTCACCATTCAGGATGCTCCATCCTTCCGGTGCCAGCGCCATGATCTGTTCCGGTCCGTCCAGCACGCCCATCCCGTCTTCATCAACCAAACCCAGCGCGCCCACCGAGCGATACGTCAATTCTCTGGCCAGGTTGTTCCCGCTCACTTCATACAGCACGCTGCCATCTCCATCAATCATCGTCTTGATCACATCGATGATTCCCCCGCCAAAGGCCACCACCTGGCCGCTCCCATCCACATACCGGCAGACAGCAATCCGTTTTTCAGCCACCACGTTCAGGTTGGGGTCTGCTGCACTCACCCGGAAACTGAATTCGCCGCTGGCCGAAAGCACATCCTTTGTCGTGAATGAAGATGCCCGCAGCGGACCCGCCCCCAGCCTGGTTCCGGTACCATTCTCAACATCCACCCAGAAATTCTTGATTTCCATCAGTGCCACGCCTCAAAGAAACTGAATTCGATCCTTGCCCCATCTCCGCCGCCTTCCCACTCCACATGGATCATATTATCCCCGGCCAGCAAACTGAACCACGCAGCCAGATCATCCGCAGTGCCAAATTCCATATAGCTGTAGGCTTCCTCGCCATTGACCGTCACCTGCATCGTGCCGGTGTTGATCGTCAAATGCCCCCCGGCCGGGATCGTGCCCCCAAAGTGGATTGTTTCGCCATAGGTCCGGCTGATCACTACATCGCGCATCCCTGCTTCACCGGCTTCCACAATGATAACCATAGCCCGCACTGGCGCTCGCCCGGCGTCATCCGCCTGTCCTACGCTGAGCGTGAAACTCTCCGGGCTGTTCACCAGGTCAACCGGCACCCCGCTGTCAAAGAAATAACCGCTGTCCAGATACACACCGCTGCTGTCCAGAAAGAAAGTGCCCACATACGCCCCGCGCCAGGTGGCTTCCTGGGTAACAAAGCGCAGATCAACATCCTGGATCGTCCGAAACTGCGCCTGCTCATAATCGCGCATCGCTTCCACCGCTGCCAGCCGGGCATAAATCCACTGGTATTCCCCATTCACCAGCCTGCGGTACAGCTTTTCCCGCCTGCCGCTCATGCCCACCAGCCGGAAATAGATCTCCTCCAATTCCGCCCGGCTGTTGGCTGCGATTCTCAGTGACTTTACCCGCTCCACGGCTCCCGGCCATTTCTGCAGGTTGCCAAAGTTATCCAGCGCCCCGCCTTCCGCCAGCTCCTGGTAACTCGTCGGGGTTTCTCCCGATCCAATATCATCAACCTGGTTGTAATATTCCAGGTTCTGTGTGCCAAATCGTATGATCCGATACATTCGCAGCTCCTGTTAGGCAGCGCCCGCAGCTCGCAACGCCCGCAACACACCCTGCTCAGCACTGCGCCCAATGGCTGCCGCCTCCGCCTTGCTGCCGGTTGCATTGATCCGTATGTTGATCGCTTCAATCTGAAAAATCTTCTGCCCACTCCCTTGTTGAAAGGCCTTCCCAGAAGCCAGACCAACGTTCACCGAAGCATCCCCGCTCAGTTTGTTCACTGCCCCGGCGATCTTGCGCTCCACCTCACCAAACCCGTCCAGGAATCCGGTTCCCATTCCGGCAACCATGTTCTCGCCGATCCCGGCAAACACCTTTGAAGGGCTTTGGATGCCCAGCAGCCGCTTGACGCCGTCAACAATCCCCGTGAAGAATCCTCTCACATTCGCCTCAAAATTTGCATAGCTGTTCTGCATCCCCTGCCAGATTCCTTCCACCAGCCGCACTCCCAGGTCTTTGATCATCGGGAATAACTTCATGAAGTTCTCCACCAGGACGTTGATCAGCTCTCCAGCCGATTCTCCCATCGATGGCAGGCTGCTCAAAATGCCATTCACCAGAGCAAAAACGAGCTGGATCCCCGCCGTCAGGAGCAGCGGCAGCATCAGCACCAGGGCGTCACACAAAGCGCCAATCAGTTGCGGGGCCATCGCAATCAGCAGAGGCAGCGCCGCCAATATGCCCTCAGTCAAACCCAGCACCAGTTGCAGTGCCGCATCCAGAATCAGCGGCAAGTTGTCCACCAGGGCCATCACCAGTGCGATGATCGTTTCCACCGCCGTGGGGATCAATTGCGGCAGCGCCTGGGCAATTCCTTGCGCCAGGGTCACAATGGCTTGAATACCCGCCGTCAGAATAGATGGCAATGCCGGCAGAATGCCGTTCAACAGGGCAAAGATGATTTGCACCCCTGCATCCATCAACATCGGCAGATTCTGCACAATGAACTGCACCAGTGTGCCCACGATCGACACCACCGCCGGCAGCATCATTGGCAAATTGGCAGTCAGCCCGCCGATAATCCCCTGCAGAATGTTCAGCCCCGTTTCCAGGAAACGCGGGGCCTGCTCGGCAATATCGGCCGCCATCTCCCCGGCCAGGCCGGCGATGCCGGTTGCCATTTGTCCAAAATCGCCATCCGATTCTTTGACGATATTGGCCAGCTTGCTGGCGTAGCCTCGCGCCCCATCGATGATGGTAGAAAATCCCGGCAAGAAAGCGCCCGCCAGGGTTTTCGCCGTGCCGCTAATGCTGGCCTTCAGGCTGACCACCTTGTCATCAAACTCTTCCAGCGCAGCCACCGTATCCTCTTCCACCACCGCCCCCACGTCATGCGCTTCTTGGCTCAGCCTGGCAATCTCGTTCGCCCCGGCCTTGATCAGCGGGTTTAGCTCCATCGCCGAACGTCCAAAGATGTCCAGCGCCAGCGCATCCCGCTCTGTTGCATTGTCAACCTGCCCCAGGGCCGTGATCAGTTCCCGAAAAACGGTTTCCTGGTCGCGCAGATTCCCGTTGGCATCCACCACCGCCACACCCAGTGTGTCATAGGCTTTGGCATAATCCCCCAATTCAATTTGCGAGAGATCCTTACCGGCGGCCTCTGCATCCCGCAATTTGCGCTGGTAATCCCGGGCCTCATCCCGTGCATCGCCCATCGTGCGCGTCATCTTGACCAGTGAGCCGGTCATCGTATCCGCCGATGTGCCCACCTGGTCTCCCACATACGCCAGTTCTTGCAGGGTATCGGTCGAAAGCCCCACCTTGGCCGAGAGATCGATCAGATCCGCGCTGGCCGAGGCCGAATCCAGCACCAGCTTGCCCACCGCAGCACTCACCCCGGCCACGGCTGCCGCCAGGCCGGCCACCGCTGCCACTCCGATTTTGAGCGCGTCCTTCAGCCCGCCAGCCACCTTTTTCAATCCGCCCAAAGAGCCACTCGCCACGTCGCTCTTCCTGCCCAGGTCTTGCACCTCTTTCCCGGCCTCATCCGATTCGCTCCGCACCTCTTCCAGGGCTTTTTCGGTTTCTCCCAGCTCCCGCTCCATCTTGTTCAGTGTTTCAGTTTCTTTGTTGAGCTTGATCTCCAGCTCCTGGGCTGCCCGGGCGTTATCGCCTTTCTCCTCCCGGACGCGTTCATATTCTCGCCGGGTTGCATCCACTTTCTGCCGCTGCAAGTCCGTGGTTTTGTTCAGCGATTCAATTCGCATTTCCAGGCCGGTGGCGTCCTTGCCCCAATCACCCAGCGCTGCCGCACTGGCCTTGAAGCCCGATTCAACCACCCGCATTTCCCGGTTGAGGCCAGACACCGCGGTTTTGTAATCCGTGGTGTCCAGCCCCACACTGGCACTTAATTTGCTGGCTTCGTCGCCCATCGTTACAACCAATCTACCTGGTCACAGCAGGTTTCTACGGTTTTCTTTTTCTGGCTGCCAGACACGGAATGAAACACAAAAGGAATGAGCGATTCCATGTCCGTGCGATCAATATCATACAGGCTCCAACCATACCGCTCTACCAGCGCCCGCTCCACATCCAGCAGCCAGTCTGTTTCATGTTCACTCTCCGGCGGTGCTATTTCCCCGCCGGTTTCGTAGGGTTTGGCATAATGGCATTGGCTTTGCTCATGACCGCCGTCAACACGCCGATCATCTCCGAAACATCTGCCCCGTTGTCAAGGTCTTCCACACTGAACTGACGGCCAAAGATTTCCACCACCAGGCCTGCCAGGGCATCCATATCCTCTTCGCTGGGGTCTTCCTTGTTCATCGTCTTGGAAAGACGCACAGCCCGCTTGAGAATGCCCCACGGAATGATCGTGCGGCTGAACTCACCAATTTTTTCATTGTCAACATCATATAGTGCGATTGTGATCGGGGTGCCTGCCATCGTTCACCTCTTATTCCGCAGTTGTGAAGCTGATCGTGCCGCTGTAATGCTGACCATAAACATCCCTCACGCCAGCCATCACCAGCGTGTACACCGTGGCAGCATCCAGGCTGGCCGTCGGGTCAATAGCGATGGTCTTGCGATTCTCGGACAGAGTAACCGCGGCTGCCACGGGGGCGTTGTCATCATCCAGCAGGCTCACATGATTCTCCGAACCGGTTGCCAGGGCATTGTTGAAGCTCAATGACAGGTTGGCCGCCACTGCCACACCGGTCGCTTCATCTGCCGGCACGCTGGAAGACAGCGTCAAAGCTGCCGGAATGAGCACTGCCGGGGTCTGCACCTGGTTGAACCAGCCGGTGGCAGAAAAATTGGTGGTGTCTTCATCGCCCACAATCCGCTTCACCCCATCGGTCACACTCTCGCTCAACGCCCATTCCTTGCTGGTTTTCACCGCCGTGTAGGTCAATTTCACCGGTTTGGGGTCTGGCGAATCGCCCTGGCTGGCAAATTCCTCACCTGGCATATCAAACCGCCCTTTGAGGAACCAGTAATAGCGGTATTTGCCGTTGGATTTCCTGGACCGGAATCCCAGGGCAAAATAGCCGGGCGTGCCGGCATTGTCAAACATCCGCCCGCTCAGGGCGTCGAACACCCGCCCTGCGATTTTCGCCAGCACTTCCAGTGGCACATTGGTCACCGTCAGTTGCAGCTCGGTTTCCCCTTCTGCCGACATGGTGTCAAACGGCCGGTCATCTGCATACTGCGTCTGGCGGTTGACCGCCGGGGAGGCCGATGCTTCTGCGGCTGGCGCCAGATATTCTGGCATCCCTGTCACATAACCATTGGCATCATCCTGCTCAATCGCTGCAATGTAGAGGTCTTTCAACCCTACCCGCGATTTGTACTCCTCTTGATTCACATTTGACATGTCTCACTCTCCTAAAAGAATTGTGTAATCCTGGGCCAGACCATAATGCCCGGTATCCCGGTCAAATGGTATTTCCCGCCCGCTGGATTTCTTGAACCCGGCCGCCTTCATTGCCGTATCCACATCCGGCAGGCCGGCCAGGCCGTTTCTGCAAAACACCGCGATCTGCACCCGGTAGAATCGCAGCTGCTCTTCATCATCAGCCGTCTGTTCCGATACATCACTCACCACCGTGCTCACCAAAAACAGGTCCGGCAGCGGTGCGCTGGGTGATTCTGTCAGGAATTGACCGGCTGCATACGGCACGCCCAGACCGGCCAGGGCGCCATCCACCAGGTCATAAATGCTCATAGGGCGCCATCCTTCTTCAACGATTCCTTCTGCGCTTTGCGGGCATTGCTCCGCTTGCGGTCAAACCCGGCGCGGATGTAAGACTGTGCCGGTGTCCTGGCCGATCCATACTCCTGAACATTTCCATAGCGGGCAGTATCGGCATCCGGCTTTGGGGTCTTCTGCATGCCCACGTTCACCGAGTGATAATTCCCGTCCACCTCCGGCTCAGATCGCTCCAAATGTTCCGCCAGGTTTTCCGTATCCCGCGGCACCAGTTCTTCCATGCCCTCCAGGATCACATCCCCGGCAGCCACATTGGCCCGGTCCGCCGCTGCATCAATGTCTCTGCCAGCTTTGACCAGCTTTTCAAAGTACTCGTCAAAGCCTTTCATCGAGAAACTCACTCTCACAACCATTGCATCACCCAGCCGTCACCAGTCTGACCTTCAGTTCCAGGTATTCATTCCGTTCCTGGATGTTGTCCACCGCGACGATCTCCCAATCCTGCCCGCCTTTTTCCACCAGGTACGTGGTATCCACGTCGCTGCGATACCGGATCAGCACCGTGGCGGTCTGCACCGCTTGCGCCGCCTGCGCCGCCCACACTTCGGAGCCATGCGCATTGATCCACTTCGCCCACACCGTAGCCACGACGACCGGTGTTACCGATTGAAAGCCGCTGGCCTTGGTCACGGTGCGCTTCTTGAGCACGATTCTCGTGCGCATCTCACCCGGGTTGCTGATCTTGCCATTCAGGTTCACGTTCCTGCCTCCGCTGTTTCTTCCAGAGCAATGGCCTCCAGTTGCACCAGCACCGCCGTCAATCCAAAGTTAAGCACCGATCCGCTGCCCAGCATGGCCGGGTTCTCATGCCACATCACCAGCAGCATCCTGGCAGCAGCCTTCGCTTCCGGGCGGATCGGGTCATCCTCTTCCCATTTCCGCCCGGTTGCATTCGCAATATAGGCATCCACCTGTGGCAGCAGATCCAGCATATTCTGGTCTGTACTTTCCGTTCGCAAAACCGTTGCTGCCTCAGCAGCCAAAAGGATATTCGCCACAGGTCACCTCATCAGGCCAGATAGAACAGGTCCAGCACCTTTGCCCCGTCCGGGGTGCCATTGATCGCGAAGACGTTCTTTTCCAGTTCGTCCGCATCCACAGTCAGGCTGCCGGAATCGGCGCTGCCGTTGAACAGCTTCACCAACACGCAGGCTGCGTTATACACGATATGCGCAATGCCGATCTTCTTGGTCGTGCCAATGCTGACCGTGTCAGCTTCCGCATTCCTTGCCGGCAGCAAGATGGATGTGATCGTCTTGAAAGCCACCACCCCATCCACCGCACTGGACCCGTTCAAAGCAATGCTATCGGTCACTTCCTCATCGGCAATATTGGTGCCGCTGATCACCACGTTTCCGGTGATTCCCGCAGCATTGCCCTTTACGGACAACACCCGCGGCACATCCGGATTGGTGATATTTTCAGTAACCGTAATGGCTTCCCCGTCTGCCAGGGTGACCGCTGCATGCACAGTTGCCACACCCGCTGCCGCTGGTGCTACCTGGTAATGCTGAACGATCTGCGCCTGCAGCGTAGCCAGTGGCAATTCAGGAGCCCCTGGTCGGTCTATCGTGCCGCCCAGCATCCACCTGCCGCCGCCGCGCTCCATATAGTTTTCAGTTACATACTGCATCGAACACCTCTTTCTTTTGCGCCGAGCGGCCATTGCCAGCCGCCCGGCTCATCTTTTGGTCGAATATGGCTTAGCCGGGAATGGTCACCTTGAGCACCGACATGGCAGCTGTGTCCACACTCTTCACATCCGCCCGCATAATGCCCCGCACTTCGGTGTTGTTCCGGCGCCAGGCATCGCCGCCGATGGTGGTTGCAGCCATTTCAAAGCCCGCCCGGCGGAAGAAGGTCATCAGCTCACGGCCGTCACCCACCGCAACGCGCGTAAAGTTGCCGCCTTCAGTCAGGTTTGGCCACAGCCGGTCTGCCAACAGCACCACTCTGCGCCCTTTGAAGAACATCTGGGTTGCATTGGTCGGATCGGGCTGCAACAGCGGCCTCCCGGTGCCGTCCACCAATTGATCCAGCAAGTCAAAGCCGGTCTGGTTGCAAAAGATGTTGGCCGAAACACTGATATCCGGGTCCAGCGTCTTGTTGAGTACGGTCTTCATTGCTTCCATCAACTTCTTGGAATCGGGAACGTTGACCGGGGACAAGGCATTGATGATCGCCAGGATCAGGCTGTTGTTGGTCAATACCACCTTCTTGCCCATCCACTTCGACAAGTAACTCATGATCGCCACCGGTGTATCCGCCAGCAAATCATTGGTCACCGGGATATAACCACCATAATCCTTGATCGTATATTCGATCTTCTTGAATGCCGGGTTCTCGGTTTCGTCCATGTCTTCGTTCTCGGTCAACACCGCGAACGGCAGGGCAGCTGTATTCAACTCAATCGCCCGCCAACCGGAGTAGGTCCGCACTTCCTCGACATTGACATAATTTGACAGATCAAGAAACTGGCGGGTGATCTCATGGATCATGTTGTCAAAGTCGATCGGCAGCACAAAGCCGCCTTCGGAACCGACCGGATCACCACCCGTCTCAGTCAGGGCATCCAGCAACGGCTTGTAGGACTCAGCCCGGTGCATGCCGCTGGCGATGCTCTTGGGAGAAACACCGGCCTTGAAGGCATTGAAGAAAGCCTTCATATATTCCGGCGTGGCGCGCAGGTCTTTCACCGCCTGCGGTTCCGGATCCCCGCCAGCAGGCACAAAACGCTGGGCCGGGTCGATCTCGCTGGTGGTGGCTGCCATCATGGAAAGATACAGTTGGCTGGCTTCCTTGGCAGCGGCCTTGGCCTCATCCAGTTGAGGCCGAAGTGCCATTGCCTCTTCATTTTGACCTTCCTCAAACAGGTCATTGATTTGCGCGGCGATCTGCTGAACCCGCGCCTCGGCCTTGTTGGCCGCATCGTAAAAACGTTTCAGGTTCATCTTTTGTGTCCTTTCTCTACACAAGAAGCTTTATTTCGGCGCGGAGACGTTCCGCCGCCTCGTTTTTGACTTCCGGCTCGTTGGTTTGAGCCAACAGAGCAGCCGGAACGTTCACATAATTCAGGATGGCATTCTGGAAGCCTGCCGCTGGCATGGTCATCTTTTGACCGGCGCCAGCAATCACTTCATCGATAAAGCCCATCTCCTGGGCTTCCCGGGCGGTCATCCAGGTTTCAGCTGTCATCATCTTCGACAATTTGTCTTTCGGCATGCCGGTGCGAGTCTCATATGCATCGATGATCCCGTCTTTGCAGGTCTTCAGCGAATCAAGGGCTTGCTTCAAATCCTCGATGTTTCCCCAGAAAATGGTGGAAGGATCATGGATCATCAGGTAAGCACTTTCCTGCATGCGGATCACGTCCCCCGCCATTGCCACAATCGTGGCGGCAGAAGCGCACAGACCATCGATCTGCACGGTCACCTTGCCGGGGTAATCCACAATGGCAGCTTTCATCACCGACGCGGCCCACACATCACCGCCCCCGGAATGGATATGTAATTTGATCGGCTTGCCGCCGCCCTTGCTTGCCAAATCTTCTTTGAACTTCTTCGGGGTGACATCATCCTCATACCAGGAGTATTCAGAAATGTAGCCATACAGCTCCATTTCCGGCTCTTCGCTATCCACATTCAGGAAGTGCCAGAAGGGTTCATGCGGTTTGGCGCAGCCTTCAATGATTCGCACAGGTTCTTTACGCATTGGGTATGCCTCCAATCTTTCCCATATTTTTCGGAATATAACGATCATCGCCGCCGTTGAAGGCGGGCATGTCTTCAATCGCCCGGGCTTCATTCGGGGATAATTGCCCGGAAAAGATCTTCTTTTCAAGATATTCAGCCCGGGTCTTGGCATCCGTGCGCAGCAGGGCATCCCGGTTGAAACGGAAGTACATATAGTTCTGTTCTTCTTCGCTCAGCCAGCTCAATGCCGCTGCCTGTTCAAACTGCACCAGGTACGGGTCCAGGGTGGTGGTCAGGTAATCCAGATTCTGCTGCTCGTTGCTGTTGTAGCTCTGCTTGCCCATGTTGAGCTTGTACAGCGGCATGCCGAAGAAGTTGGCAATCTCCAGGTCGTTATCCTGGATACTTTCCAGGAACTGGGCATCCACTGGTTTCATGGTGATCGTTTCAAACTTGGCCACTTTGTTGTCCATCACGGCCAGCCGGTAGGCATTGCCCGATCCGCTCATTGCCTCGGCATACGAATCGCGCACCTTGTCACGGGCTTCTTTCTTGACCTCGCCATTCATCCACATGATTCCACCGGGATTCAGGCCCTGGTCATAGAACTTGCCCTGGGTTTCGCGTGCCCCCACCTGACGGCCCAAGGCCTCCCGGGCATAGGAGATGACCGCCCTGCCGGTGATTCCATCGATGGAATTGATCACCAGGTGCAGCACTTCCACCGCTGGTAAATAATGAATTTCTCCATTCTCGAAGGTCGTCTGATACCACAGATTCCCCTGCAGGTCATACATCTGCGTGGTGCGGTCCGCTTTCAGGATGAAGATCTCCCGGCGCTGGCCCGGCTGCCGGGCGGGCATCCAGGCATAGGCATTGCCCCAGCAGATCAGCCACATCATCAGGGTTTTCTTGAAAACAAACGGCGTCATCCACCGGTTCGGGGATACTTCCAGCAGCCAGGCAATGTTCTCCAGATAACTGTTGGGCCGCATGCGGTCGATCTCTCCCCGATTCCTGGACATGAAAACCTGCAGGGGCATCTTGGCCAGATCATCCGAAAGCACATTGATGCACCGGTAAGCCGTGCCGATGTTCTTGCTGTTCTCCACATTGACCGTCTTGCCGGAAGAAGTGGTCAATCCCCAGGCTTCCAACAGATCCGGCAGGGACAGAATATCCCCGCTGGCATTCTTGATCCGCACCGGGAAATGGCTGCGATCACTGTGCACCTTGTTGAGGAAGTTGCTGATAATCATTTATCACCTCGGCTGCCAATGTCGATCATCGCACCCAGCCCAACCAGAATCACACCGGATAAATAAATAGCTGCAATGCGACTGATCATGCTGGTGGCTATCACCAGCAGGCCGCACCCGATCAATAGAAGGTAATCGCCTATTCTTTTCTGTCTCATCACATACCCCATTCATCATCCAGGATGGCATCGCTCAGGTCGATCATATTGTTCTGCAGAGCCTGCACGCGCACCATTGCATTCATCAAGGCCGCCAGCAGATCGATCCGCCGGGTATCGCTGGCGTTCTTTTTGCTCAGCTTGATGTTCTCGTTAGAATCGATTTCCGTGACCGCATTGGACAGGCACCAGGTCAGGGCCGGGGAACCGTCGTGCACCACCTTGCGCTGGGCAATCATTTCCCGGAACAGTTTGGTGGGCTCGCTCAGCGTCTTGACACCCTGGCGGGCTTCAATACACACATACCCGTCGGCGATGAAATCATTGGCCAGGTGGGTGGCATTGTAGGGATCGAACACGATCTCATGGATATTCCAGCCGTTCTCCAGCTCAGTGTCATAGGTGAACGTCTCGACAAAGCCATAGTCTGTCACCTCACCCTGGGTGACCGTCACCCAGCCGTCCCGCGCCCAATCCCGATAAGGCACCTGGTCGGTTTTCTCATGCCGCTCCACCGCTGCCATCGGGATAAATCCCTGGGCGCAAACAGCGATTCTCCCGTCATCCAGCGGGAAGATAAAGCCCTCGCCGGTCAGGTCAATCTTCTTGGAAAGGTCCAGACCGACAATACATTTGCGGTCCTTGGTCAATTCCAGGAATGCTTCCCGGGAGACGGCCAGTTCTTTCCAGGTCTTGATGTGATCCCCGATATAACCCTGCGGCAGGTCTTCCACCCAGATATTGAGGATCTTCACCCGGAAGGTGCGCACCTTTGCCGGGTCCCCGGATCCAAATGCCTCATCATGCTGGGCTTTGATCTTCTCAATGCCTTCTTCAGAAGCTGCCCGCAGCGGGTTGGCCTTGATCCAGTTGGCCGGGTCGTGGATATCGTCTTTCTCATCCAGCTCGCGGATCATCACAAAATAGCGATCGTTGGCTACGATTCCCTGCAGGATTTGCTTACAATACAGGTATTCCTTGTAGCAGGGGCTGTTTTCCACCTGCAGCCCAGCCGTGGTGATGATCATCATCAGAGCCTGCGATCGCTGCCCCCACGCAGACCACAACAGATCGTAGATCTCGCTGGTGGGGTGCGCATGGTATTCATCGATCAGGGCGCCATGCGGATTGAGACCGTCTTTGTTCTTGGTGTCCCTGGAGAGCGGGCGCATCTGGCCGCCCCTTGTCTTATGGCTGATTTCATACTGGCGGATCCTCAACCGCTTGCGGATCTCGGGAGACTTCTGCGCCATGACCATCGCATCCTGATAGATGATCCTGGCCTGCTGTTTATCCGTTGCTGCCGGGAAGACGTCCGGTGCCTCTTCCTTATCCCCGGCCATGAGATACAGCGCTATTCCGGATACGATGGTGGACTTGCCATTCTTGCGCCCCATCTGTTCATAGGCCTTTTCAAACCGGCGCAGCCCGGTATCCTGATGCACCCAGCCGAAGATGCACCCCAGGTCAAACTCCTGGAAGGGCTCCAATTCAATCGGTTGGCCAGCCTTTATGCCCTTCACATGCACACAGAAGGTGAACCATTTGTAGATCTTGTTGGCCTGCTTCTCATCGAAGATGTAAGGAAAATCCTCAGTGCCCTGGCGTTTGAGGTCGTCCAGATGCCGCTGGCATGCCAAAAACTCCGGCATGCCCACCACCCGGCGTCCTTCCACCACCTCCAGCGCATACTGATTACAAGGGTGCATCAATCAAACTCCGATTCAAACTCACTTGGCGGCTTTGGTTCCGCCTTCCGCTTTGCCAGCCTGGCCCGCCCCGTGGGTGACATGCCCAACTTGTCCGAGAAACTTTGGATCAGCCTGGCCAGTGCCTGCAAGTTCTTCAGGTCATCCTGGGTCACGGCTGTTTCCGATGATTTCTGATACCGTGCGACCAGGTCGCAGTACACGCCCAGCAGATCCGTATCCAGCACATCCAGCAGTTCGATGCCCTTCATCCTTGTGCGGGTTTTCTTCCACACCTGCTTGGCTTCTTCGCTCAGCCAGGACGGCATGCGCAGGATCGGGCCTTTCTCATTCCGCAGATTCTCCTGCTCTTCCTGCCTGGCTTCCACCTCGGCCTTTGTCCAGTGCTTACCCCCGCCTTTGGCCCCGACGGCCATCTTCTCGGCGGATTGGATTGGGGTTGGCATCAAAAACTCCTCTTAATCAAATTTTGATCGGGGACTTTTTCGCACGCGAACCTCACCCGTCGCTATGAGCCCCCCGCTCCAAAACTTTTTTGGCCCCCCTCCCCCCGGGATGTGAAGCCAACTTCACGCGCAGTCTTGCGCGAGTGACACGCATGGCACAGCGAACGCAGCGCCCCCGAATAGAATTTCTCCACATCTCCCTCATGCCGCTCCACATGATCCACGTCTGTAGCCGCCACATACAGATCCGCTTCCAGGCAGTCCTCGCACCACGGCTGCCGTTCCAGTTGCGCCTTGCGCATCCGCTGCCAGCGGACCGTGCCATACAGCCGCTGCCGCTCTGCATCACGCTGGAAGTCCTGATACTGCTGCCTTCGATGCTCGGAGCACCGCCCACCCGTGGTGAGCCGCGTGCATCCTGGATAAGTGCAGATCTTTTTCATGTCTGGCGGCATCCGCTTTCTCCTTCTCAATGGCCTTCAATCGCTCCCGCGCCACCTGATAAAAATTCGGGTCCATTTCAAAGCCAATAAAATATCTGTTCATTCTCAAGCTGGCCGCTCCCGTCGTGCCCGATCCCATGAAGGGATCCATCACCACTTCGCCCGGTGATTCCTGCAGGATCTTCTCAACCAATCCCTGTGGCTTCTCTGCCGGGTGTCCGTGCGGTTTGGTGCTCGACCACGGATACTGCCACACATCGGTCAGGCTGCGGTTCGGGATGCGGTAATCGCCCTTCAAAAACAGCGCCACCATCTCATAAGACTGCCGCAGCCCCTTCATGCTGCCCAGGCCAGTCCACCGCTTATCCCACACCAGCAGCGATGCAATCGGCCAATCGATATCGCAGGACGCCTTCTGAAAAGTCACCAGCGACCGCCAGTTGAGGAATGTCCACAAACATCCATCCGACTTCAAGATCCGGTGGCATTCACGTATCCAGGCTGCATACCAGTGCGCCGGGTTGACCATGTCTGCCCAGGCATTCAGCTTGTACTTCTTGCTGTTCAACGATGATTTGATATTCAGCGTGTACGGCGGATCTGCTACAACAATGTCAACAGTTTTATCGCCGATGGCTTTCATCAGCTCCAGGCTATCCCCAAGATACAGCTCATAATTGGTCATCATGGCCACCATCCTCAAAGTCTTTGGTTTTTAAGGTTCAAAAGGTCAAACGAAAACATCAATGCAAGGTCGGGTGCGCCTCCCACAGCCGGTCCAGCTTCTCCGCGTCGCTCAGCACGTCCGGCACAACCACCTCCGGCGGCGCCACCGCAGAAACCACCTCCAGCCACACATTCCCGCCCAGCCCCCAGCAGCTCCACTGCTGCACCGTGCTGTTCGCCCGCACCCACTTGTTACCGCCCGCGTCCACCGTCTCTTCCACCACCTCGAACACCGCCCCTGCAAGCCGCACCCCGATCCGGTTGGCATTGTTCACCAACGGCTGCGAGCGGATCACCAGCCCGTCCCACGGCAGCACCTTCACCGCATACAGCACCGCCGCCGGCGTCTGCTCCGGCGTATACGCCACAAAGAACGGCTCCGGGTCCACCGCAAACGCCCCGCTCACAAACGTCCCTGGCGCGGCCTGGCTCTCCGGCCGGATCTCGAAATGCAGGTGCGGCCCCGTGCTGTTGCCCGTGTTCCCGCTCAGCCCCAGCACCGTGCCCACCTCCACTGTCTGCCCCGGCTCCACCATGTTCTGGCTGAAATGCGCATATATCGCCTCGAACCGCTTCCCGAAGGCCGTATGCGCCACCCGCACATGATGCCCATACCCCGTCCCGTCCGTGCGCACCTGCGTCACCTGCCCCGGAGCCACCGCCATGATCCGCGTCCCCGTCGGGCAGGCAAAGTCGATCCCGTTATGCCCCGCCAGCCCCCATTGACTGTAATACTGCGGATTCTCCCCAAACCGTTGACTCACCCGGTAATACTCCCCCGGCACAAAAGGAAACGGAATACTGATTTTCCAGCTCATCAAACCTCCTCCGCCTTCGGCGTCGAATCCAGCGTGAATGCCGGTTGAATATTGTGCCGCCGCAGTTGCTCGATCAGCACCCCCACCCCCCGCCGCAGCCAGCAGTTCTCCACTTCCAGCGAATGCACCCGCCGTTTCAAATCGGCAATATCCGTGCGCATCTCCCGCACCAGATCCAGCGAAGTCCCCACCTGCACGTCGGCCGCCTCAACGCTGGTCTTCTGAGTGGCCGCTCTTTCTTTTTTTAATTGTTGGCCAATCAGCACAAATGCCGGAATGTTGATGATGGCCGTGATAAGGATCATTGTCCAATCCATTACTTACCTCTGCGAATCAGTGACGGGCCGCCCGATCAAACCGCACCGCGGGCCGCCACCCTTGCCGGCAGCGGCCCGCCCTGGATCAATCTCACTGATTGGTGTCCAGCACGTGCGAATTGCTCACCCCGAAGAACGGAATGCCCCGGATCGCATAATGCGTCAACTTCGAGCTCAGCAGCTGCGAGATATACGCCACCATCACCGTCATCACATTCGCAAACTCGGCCGCCTGCTGGTCCAGCCCGGGAATGTCCAGCTCCGGCTGGAACACCTTCACCAGCAGCAAACCCGCCAGGCCGGCCAGGTTGAGCGCTGCGCTCCAGATCTGCGCCGTGTCATCCTTCACCACCCCGGCCAGCTTCAGCAAATTGATCACCACCGCGATCACTGCCGCAAACCCCAGCAAACTGCCCCATTGCACCACCAACGAATCAAACATCACTGCCTCCTTCACTAAAATTGGTTGTCTGCCCCCCGCAGGGGGTGGATTACACAGTCCCCGTAAGGGGATTACACAGTCCCCGTATGGGGAAACGAAAACACCCGGTGCTGAAATAGCACCGGGCGCTCATCTCCGATCAGTGGCCCGAACCTGTACCATCGGGCCTGCCTTAGTTATATGTTATTTATAGCACAAATGTTTTGTTTTTGCAATTATCCAAAAAAGGGGGGATTTATATCTAAATTCTGTTTTTTTCCACTAATCTCCGATAATGTTCACCAAGTGCAGTGAGCTTGCAAGATTTACTTCCCATTGCTGCATGCCACATATGGGGAGAATTTACTGGAACAAGAAGGTTCAAACGATTATATTGCTGTAAAATTGCGAAAATTCGGGTATGTTCAGGATCAGGAAGTGGCATTTCAGGATCTCTACCCTTTATCTCTGGTTCATATGTAGGGTCAAGAGGAAACTCAAAGCCTGGAGATGGAAAAAATTCAGCGATCTTGCGTAAATCTTCAATATCAATTGGTGACAAAGTCATCCGTAAAGAAATAAATTGCTTAACGTTTGTTTTAAAAACAGGACGCTGTTCCCAAGCACCTAATGATTGATCAACATGGGCATAAACACTACCGGGTGTAATATCACCCGTTAAATTGGCCGCGCTCCCACGCAGTGCATCTACAAGCAAAGCAGTAAACACTCCTCTCCCATTCTCTTCAGTTGCATATTGATCCTTCGTAGAAGCGGTTAAGACAGTAAGGCCTTCCGAAAGGGTAGCGAGCTGATCGGCTCTTGGAGGTGTACCCGCAATTCCAGAATGGCAACTATCTAAGATAATTACCTTGTTCTTTGCTGAAGAATTGTTCGCAAAAGTTAGAATCTCTGATAATGAGACGCCTTCATCACCTCGCTTTGCATCCGAAGATAATATGTAACCACCTGAAGCCTCAATATGCCCATGCCCTGAAAAATAGAATAGGGCGATTTCAGCATCTGTATTAAAAAGGTGTTCGACCTGATCCTTTAATTGATTCCTGCTCACCATATCATTTGGACCAGTTCCGGTAAGCAAACGACAATCAAAATTAACCATACCACCATCATGGCGCTCTAATACTGCTTTGACAGAATACGCATCGTCAACACATCCAAACAATGAGCATCCGTGCTCGTAGTAATTAATACCTACAATCAACGCCATTCTCATTGAGAACCTCCAAAAATTACAAACTATCTATAAATTTTGCAATAGTATCCCATGTCCACTCCACAGTCCTCACACCTGGAAATACTGTCCGATCATTTTTATATGCCCATATTCCAATGATTTTCTTATCCTCATCCTGCGCACAGGATATTTCCCACTTTTGTCCGCTTGATGAAAGTGAATTTTTGCTAATAAGTGCAATGACTCCATTAGAACGACATATTCGTGTGCGTACTCGTTCCTTCCAATCTGTGTCATACGGTTCTTTTACAGACATATCTATATATTCGAACGGCGAGTTTGTATTCAGTGATTGTCCTTTTAGCAGGTCTCGCATTCTCTCATCCTCAATAGCAAATGCCACAAAGACCACTTTTTTATCTCCCATCATTTTCCTCCATTTGTATGTTGATCCTGGATAATGGTCTCACCTCAATTTCAAAGAGACGAAATAAAAAGACCGGTCCAATAGGATATTTAATTTTTCATCAAAATAATATTACAAAATATTTTTCTTACCCGCCAATATAAATACTTGATTCAACCCTTAACTATTGTAGCAAAAAATATAACACAGAGTCAACCGATTCTCCCCTCCTCCCCCGGCCGCCAACACGCTGTGTTAGCCCGCGTCCCTTTCTTCATTTATCATATCCATAAACAAATCCACCGCCCTCGGCTCAAAGTGTGTTCCAGAAAGTGACTTGATGTGTTCGATCACTTTCTCCTCTGACCAACTTTGACGATACGGGCGTTCAGAGCGGAGCGCGTCCCATACATCCACAATCGCGAAGAGCCGCGCCGCCAGTGGAATTTGCTCGCCTTTCAACCCGCGTGGATAACCGCTCCCGTCCCATTTTTCATGATGACAATATGGAATGTCCAGCGCGGGTCGCAAGTACTCAATCGGCGAGAGCAATTCAAAAGCATATGTGGGATGTTGACGCATTGCAGCCCATTCTTCGTCCGTAAGCTTATCTGGCTTGTGAAGAATGTAATCTGATACCCCCATCTTTCCAATATCATGCAATAGTGCGCCGCGCCGCACGTGTACCATCTCTTCTTCGGAAACTCCCGCCGCGCGTGCAAGTTTCAATGCCATTTTCGTAACGCGCAGCGTATGACCTTCCGTCTCTTTGTCGCGCAAATCCAGCGCATGCGACCAGCCTTCAATGGTGGAATCATAAGCCGCGAGCAGTTGTTCTCTGGAGTCTTTTAGTTCAGTTAAAAGATTGGAAAGTTCCGCCGCTCGCTTTTCTTTCTCTTTGCTTTGAAAAAGAAGTTCTTGGTTGGCAACAACTAACTCCGCTGCCTGTTTCTCTTTCTCTTTGCTCTGCAAAAGAAGTTCCTGGTTGGCAGCGACCAACTCCGCTGCCTGTTTCTCTTTCTCTTTGCTCTGCAAAAGAAGTTCCTGGTTGGCAGCAACTAACTCCGCTGCTTGTTTCTCTTTCTCTTTGCTCTGCAAAAGAAGCTCTTGGTTGGCAGCAACTAAATCCGCTGCCTTTTTCTCTTTCTCTTTGCTCTGCAAAAGAAGTTCTTGGTTGGCAGCGACCAACTCCGTTGCCTGTTTCTCTTTGTTTTGACTGTGTAGTTGATTAGTATGCTTTGGCATAATGACGTTCCTTCTCAATGCCACTTATCC
>JAGVAB010000072.1 GCA_020060485.1 Anaerolineales bacterium | reverse complement strand
TGGGGTGAATAAACCCTGGTGATGCACAGACCGTCTTTCGTCCGGCCTTGTGCCATCAATAAAAGAAACAAATGGAAAATTAACTTTGAGAAAGCCATGATCAATTTCCGTGCAGCCATTGCCAGCAGAGAGAAATATGATAGAATATTGTTTGCCCGGGGGCGTGGTGTAGTCGGTTCAACATGCGGCCCTGTCAAGGCCGAGATCGCGGGTTCGAGTCCCGTCGTCCCCGCTCCGAGCAAGAAGAGTTCCTGAAATGGAGCTCTTTTTTTTGTAAGATCGCGGGCGACCATTGAGGTCATGATATTCGAGTCCCGTCGTCCCCGCTCCGAGCAAGAAGAGTTCCTAAAATGGAACTCTTTTTTTGTAAGATCGCGGGGCACTCGCGAAGCACTCCCGCAAGGGAGCATTGAAGTCATGATATTCGAGTTCCGTCGCCCCCGCTGATCCATATCAAGCCGGACACTGAGCTTGTCGAAGTGGCCGCATCGAGCGTCAAGATCGCGGACGCCACATCACGTACACCCCGCGCTATAGATGTTCCTCTTTCTTCACCCTGGGCACCAGCACCGGAACGGCCTGGGCAACTACCTTTATCTTAACTGGCGTATAACCAATGACCTCGCCATCTGCCTGCACAATCAACGGTTTTTTCGTGTTGATTTTTACCTGCTTGCGCAGCGGATAATAACTCATTTCGTGCGAACGGCGCACCCTGCCCCGCACAATATCCCAAAGAAGTAAAAAATAATCGCGCGCTGTGCGAGCTTTAACCACAAACAATTCCAGCTGGCCGTCATCTGCCCGCATTTTCACATCCTTGAACAATGCTTCTTCTTTCAACAAACTTGTTCCCGAGATGAAAACCTCCGAAGCACGCAGCGAGTGAGCCACACCATCTACAACCAGATTGAAACGATACGGTTGCAGCCCGATGAGAACCCTGATCGCAGTCCAGATATAAGCCAGAAATCCAAAGCGGCGCTTGTTTTCGCGCGAGGTGTTTTCAATCAAGGCAGACGAAAATCCCACACTGGCGTTCAACACATAATGCCGCTCACCAATGCACATCGCATCCAGATGAAGAATATCCGGTTGTTGCATCAAATATTCAAAAGCATCCTCAAGTTTAAGCGGCAGGTCAAGCTGTTTGGCCAGAAAATTGGCCGTGCCAGTCGGAATGACCGCCATAGGCACATCTGAACCGACCAGGGCTGAAGCCACTGCCGAGACTGTTCCGTCACCGCCGCCAGCCAAGACCACATCGCAACCTTTTTCCAGGCCGAGCTTCACCACCTCGTTCAGATCATCTTCTTCCCTGGTCACATGCACTTCCGGCTGCCAGCCATACTGGCGGCAAGCCTGAGCAAACGCCTCTCGCACGCTGTCAGGATCGCTGGTGCCAGCAACGGGGTTAAGGATCAGTAAGGGACGTTGATATACTGGTTTCATGGTTTCTTTGTTTTCAGTCCAAAGGGAGTTGGTTATGCGCCATTCCAGCGCATTGTCAGTGTAACATTTTTCACCAAAAGCAAAAAGCCCCCGGTGCTGTCATTTCTATCTCCGGTTTGCAGCAAGCCCCAAAAAAAAGCGGGGCGCACAAAAACTTGCACGCTCCGCTTGAAACTTGTCTGACACATAGACCGCCTGAATGTGGGGCGAATCCAGCCAACCTGGTCTATTGTGAATGGCGTTTCTTCTTCCTGGACTTGGCGGTGAACTCTGTGCCGATATGAATACCCATCCTGGGCAGCACCACCCGGTGCAGCAGAAGGATCAGGATGGTCAATCCAAATGCAATACCAAAGACGATCAGCGAACTGGATAAATTATCCATCAGGTCAGGATTGATCAACATCACCCCGGCCAGAGCAAGCATCAATACCCCGCCGATGAGTTTAAGAATTCGGCCGTGCTTTTCCTCCACCTTGGTGGAGCGCATGGTGAACACTGCCACAAGGAAAATGCCCAGCTCATCCAGTTGATACACCACCATGTAAACCAGCAGAAGCAAGCCAAAGGTTATGGCGTCAACGTTCTGGGCAACCAAAAGGTTTGACCACAGCACCGGGAAGCCGGCCGTACAGGAGAACTCCACCAGCGAGACCCCTGCCGCCAGCACGATCGTTCCACCCACCAATCCCCAAAAGGATTGACTGGCATCCATCAGGCGGCGCATGCGCTGAAAGATACCCGGCTTTTTGTCATCATCAATGGTAAAGGACAGACCTTCCTTGTACCAGAAATAATCCTTGATGTTGACCAGGGCGAAGAACAATGCCACCAACGCCACCACCACCTGGATCCAACCCACAAAACTGACCACGGTGAACATGGTGAACAAACCGGCAATGAACAGGGCATAAATGGCTGCCGTAACCGACACAAAGATCACCCCCACCAGAATGACTTTCTTCCTGGAACCGGTATGCAGGGTGAGCGCCAGCAGCATGGTCAACACCCAGATTGAGCAAGGGTTGAACCCATCCACAAAGGAGATGAGAAGCGTGCTGATCAGCAAGGATTGTTTTGAGAGATCCACCGTCCCGATGAGGGGCAGCTTGATTTGATTTGAACCGCCCTCGTTCACCTCAGGCTGCGGAGGGCTAGTGACTGGCCGTTCTGCCGCTCCCGGCATAATGCCAGCGCCTGCATCAACACATGCATTCTTCAGGCAGGCATCTATTGTTTTCTGGATCTCGGAGCGGATCACATCAGAATACCCCACCCAGTGGCGATTACCGATAAAGATAGTGGGCACTCCTCGTGGCTCAAAGCCAGAATTTTCTGCCATTTTGATGAACAGATTCTGGTTCAGCCTGTCGTTCCAAACCTCATACATGCGCAATTCAATCTGCTCATTTCCTTCAGCCAGTGGTATCAGGTATTTCTCGGCCTCGGCGCAGTGCGGGCAGCCTTCTCCCCAGAACAAATAGATCACCACCGGGGCAGCCGGCTCAACTGCCTGGGTTACCGGCGCTGCCAGTCTGATTTCCGTTTCATTCCCGTCAGTTGCCACTTCCGGCAGCTGCCCTGGTGCCGCAAGGGCGGCTGCCGGTTGTAAAAACAACACCAGACCCAAAGCTACCAAAAGGGTTACCAATAGCGCCCGGAATCTTTTTTCTCTTCCTGTCATCCTGGTCTCCTTTTCCAAACCAATTCATGCAAGAACTATTTCAAATAAAAGCTGGATGGCGCATCCAGCCTCTCTGCAAATCCCATTCCTTTGCCATCCCGTCGACCAGCAGAGAAACGAATTAATGTGAATTCATCATCTGAGGTAAATAGGACAGCAATGGTGCTGATTATACCAGCCTTGCCGGAAACTGCAAAAGGCAACCATGATACCATCCCATGGCCTTCTCAAGGTTAATTTGCAGTTCCCTTATCTTAATGATGACGCCAAATTACAGGCCAAATAAGCCCCGGTTTGCGTATATCGCCAGGTTTTCTGCACCCCACCCCTCAAACTCCCCTCCCCGCGAGGTGCTTGACGTGTGATCTTCATTCTTTGCGGGAGGGGGTAAATCATCACCGGTATTTTGCAACTGATTTGGACTGAATGTATTCCACTGCTTTCAAAAATCTCTTTTGTCAAGCTTTCTTGAGAATGCCATAGATACCATGCTCATCGACCTCAATTCTCTTTGACGAAAACAGCAAGCATGTATACAATCAATCTCAGGAAACAAGATTATCAGCCAACCTTTTCTCAAAGGAGCAGCCCAAGATGTGGACACAGGAATTCACCTGGCAGGGGTATCAATTCAGCCTGAATATGGATGCTCCTTCTGCCGTGCAGCCATTGGAACCAAACACACAACCAGCACCCGGCGCCGGGTTTGTCAATTTCATCCGACTGGCACTTTCCAGCGCACAGATAGCCGCTGACGAGACCGTGCGCCTGGAAGCCGAATTAACTGGCAGCCATATTGCCCGTCTGTATCTTGAGGTTTTTTGGGAAGGGCCGCAAGGCTGGCTGGCTGGCCCAGTCTGCCGCCGCGAGCTGTCTGCTCCGGTCAACCGCGAAATCGGCGGAGTGTTCCACCCGCTATGGGATGAAAGCAATGAACTCACCGTTGATTGGCAGCCGCACCTGCACTTGATGGTCAACGACCCTCAAGCTGCCTGGGTATTCCCCCAGCCCACCCGTTATCTGGCAGGCAACATCGTGCAGGAATACCAGTTGTATGCCAACTGGCAGCCTTTGAATGGCACGCTGTGCGCGGTGCGGCTGGTCTTTGCTGGCGATGGCTCTCTGACCCGCGTCGCAGCCCTGGGTACGGGCCAGAGGCATCCGGGCCGAACGCGGGGGATCACACTGCAAAGCGGCGGTCAAATCATCCCTGTCTTTTCCTGGCTGCGCCAAGACTCCCAGACAGCTAGCTGGGAAACCACCTCTGGCTATACGCAGCCAATCCTGCCCAACGAAGCCACCATTCGCCTGCAAAGCGCTCCAGCCCTGCCTGGACGCTATCAGATCGGCATCCTGGCCCTCGACCTGGATGGCCAGGCGCAGCGTGCCTGG
This sequence comes from Anaerolineales bacterium, assembly GCA_020060485.1. Next base: position 28,268 of record JAGVAB010000072.1, on the reverse strand, counting down.
GCCCCGCTGGAAATCAGGTGAGCTGCTCTTCCGCTCCGCTTGTGCTAGAATAGATTCATGATCGCACTGGTTCCGGAGAGTCTTTCAAAAAATGCCGTGCAGGTTTATCTTGAGCCATCCACCCCGCCGGATGAGCAAAAGACCGACCTGGCCTGCCTGATCGCCATTCCGCCCGAAGACCGCTGCTACAATGCCCAGGAGCGCACCTGGACCATCTACCACCCCCAGCGCCATACCCAAACCCTGCCGGTTCTTCAACAAGCCCTGACTCTCATCAAGCAGCGCAGCGTCCAACAAGCCGTTCCCTTTCAAAAAAAATAACTTGTTTTGGGGTATCCAGGCTTACCTGCATGCAAAGCAGGCAAGGTTTCCCAAATTCCCTAGTTGCGTTTGCCAGATGTCATACCAGAGATGTGTCATCTTTCCATCAAATTTGTGAATTTTCCCATGACCCAATCCATCCAAAAAAAATGAAATCGGGTTTACAATAGTATTATGACAGGATAGAACCTTTTACTATCCGGTAGTTGTTCATACAATGTTTTTTGCCGTTACGCATAGATCCAACTTAACATAAAAGGAGAAAAGCGTATCATGACCGTTCATCTGTACGTCTCATTGCTTCCCGAAGCGCTGATTGCCTCCATGCTGTCGCCAGAAGAATTTGGTGTATACTACGCCGTTGGCAGCAAGAAGAAATCTCGCGGTCAGGCCATATTCTTTGAGCTGGATCCAGATTTCCGGGATGAGTTCTTCCGCATCCAGGAAGGTATTGAACGCTGTGTGCCTCATGATGATGGCACACCAAAATCCTCCATTTATATTTCCGTCTATCGAGTGTTGGAAAACATCCCGCTGAAGGCCATCAAGAAGCTCTACCTGGTCACCCGCGATGGCAAAACCCTGGGCCTGGAACCGGGTGCCATGCCAAACGGCGAAAGCCACGGCTCTCACCTTTACCAGGAAATTGCCCCTGTTCATCCATTGATCGTTTCCAAACTGCCGCCAATTGAATTCTACGAATACATCGTCAAGAACCCCACCCTGGTCACTCTGCCGGCCATTGTGTTTGCCGAGCTAAGATTGGGAGAATTGGCAGATGATCCCGAATTTGGCGCAGTTGGCGATCTGCCATACAGCAATATTGACCATCTGCGCGAATGCCTGCTTGAACTGGGAACCAAGATCATCAATGCCAAAATGGTAGACCGGGTACACTCACCGGAAGTGGTTTACCGCACAATTGCCAGCGGCATTTATTTCGGCAACAAGGAAGGACTCATTTTCTTCCCCATGCCAACCCAAGAGGAACTGCGCGACAAATATAATAACTGGCGTCGATCTGCCAACATGTAACCCCAACACCCCGGTGCGGCCGCATCAGGCCCAACCGGGGTGTGCTGTGCCTGCTCGTAAGTGATAAGTCCCACTGCTGACTCTTTACGCTGACCCGCACACCGCAGCAATTTCAGCAGTGGGATTGGTGTGTAATCTAATATCTTTCTTTAGGAGTGTTGTGAAATGAACGATCAAGTATGGCTTTATATTGCTGTCGGGTCTGGTGTCCTGGCTTTGGCGGTTGCTTTCTATCTGTACTTCTGGGTACAGAGACAAAGCGCCGGCTCAGCGCGCGCTCAGGAAGTCGCTTCCTGGATCGAAGAGGGCGCCCGTTCTTACCTGAAGCGGTTATACACTGCCCTGACGTTGGTGGCAGTTGTGATGGCTGCCATCCTGGCGCTGGTCTTTGGGGTCAGCGCCGGTGAAGGCATCCGCGGGCTGGAAATGGCCTTTGCCTTCATAGTTGGCGCCATCTGTGCGGCCCTGGCGGGCTACATGGGTATGAGCATTGCCGTCAAGGCCAATGTGCGCACCGCAGTTGCCGCCAAAGAAAGCCTGCCCCTCGCTTTCAGGGTTTCCTTCTATGCCGGCACCGTGATGGGCATGGCCACCGTTGGTCTGGCCATCATTGGCATGAGCCTCATCTACCTGCTGACCGGAAACCCTGAAGTCGTTTTAGGCTTCAGCTTTGGCGCGTCTGCCCTGGCTCTGCTGGCCAAAGCTGGCGGCGGCATCTACACCAAGACAGCCGATATTGCCGCCGACCTGGTTGGCAAGATTGAAGTTGGCATCCCCGAAGACGATCCGCGCAACCCGGCCGTTGTGGCCGATAATGTGGGTGACAATGTGGGTGATGTGGCCGGCACCGGAGCCGATATCTTCGACTCTTATGTTGCCAGTGCGGTAGCTGTGATGTTGATCGGCGCCTCATACAGCCTGAGCGGCGCCACCGACGAGATCGTTCGCTATACCACCCTGCCCCTGATCATCTGCACCCTGGGCATCTTCGCTTCCATCCTTGGCATCCAGTTTGTGCGCGTCGGCAAGGACGGCAAACCTGGCGCGGCCCTCAACCGCGGCACGATCATCACCTGCCTCTTCCTGGCTGCCATGGTCGTCGCTCTGGTATTTCTGGGCGGCTTTAACATTGGTGTACTTTGGGCCACACTGGTAGGCATGTCCACTGGCGTGGTGATCGGCTTCACCTCTGATTACTTCACCACCGAAACCAACACCCCCGTCATGGAAACTGCCAAAGTGTCCGGTTCCGGCTCAGCCATGACGATCATCACCGGCTACAGTTACGGCCTGGTCAGCGTTGTGCCTTCAATCATCGGCATTGTGGTTGCCACCCTGGCTTCCTACTTCCTGGCTGAAGCCAACGGCCTGAGCGGCATTTACGGCATCGGTATCGCCGCAGTGGGTATGCTTTCCGTGTCCGGCATGATCGTCTCCTCAGACGCTTATGGCCCCATTGTGGACAATGCCCGCGGCATCGCCGAAATGGCCGGCATGGACCACGAAGTCATTGAACGCGCCGACACCCTCGACGCTGCCGGCAACACCGCCAAAGCCATCACCAAAGGCTTTGCCATTGGCGCCGCAGCCCTGACCGTGCTGGCCCTGTTCAACGCCTACGCCGAAGTCATTTCGGCTGCTGGTGCCCAACTGACCATCAGCCTGCTCAACCCGCTGGTGATCGCCGGTGTCCTCCTGGGGGCAGCCACGCCGCCCCTGTTCAGCGCATTGCTGATGCTCTCGGTGACCCATAATGCCTTCGACATGATCGAAGAGATTCGCGAGCAATTCCGCGAGAATCCGGGCATCCTGGCCGGTACCGCCAAACCAGACTACGCCAAGTGCGTCAGCTTGGCTGCTCAGGGCGCACTGACCTCCCTGGTCATTCCTGCCTTCCTGGCCATCGGCCTGCCCCTGCTGGTCGGCTTCATTCTCGGCCCGGATGCATTGGGCGGTTTCCTGGGCGGCGCCATCTTCACTGGCGTGATCTTTGCTCTGTTGATGTCCAACGCCGGCGGTCTGTGGGATAATTCCAAGAAATTCATCGAGACCGGCCAGTATGGCGGGCCTGGTTCTGAAGCGCACAAAGCGGCCGTTGTGGGCGACACCGTTGGCGATCCTTTCAAGGATACTGCCGGTCCCTCCCTCAACACCCTCATCACCGTTATGTCGCTGGTGTCTTCCCTGTTTGCCCCGATCATCGCCGTGATCCACCTGTTCTAGGATAAACAACAAAGCACAAACAACCGGCTGGCCCACATGGGCCAGCCGGTTTCTTTTTACAGCAAATCGACACCTCGACAAGCTCAGCGTGCGATTTGATATCGTTTTCTTTGCGGCTTTGCGTGATAAATACAGTATTCCATTCCACCCATCCATCACCTCATTTTTAATGTACAATTCCATAAATCATACCTCAGAGGATTCTCCATGCAGGCAGACACACCCATTTCCAAAAAAATTTCTTCCCTTTTCTACCCACTGGCCGCCCTGGAAGGACTGCTGGCACTGGTCTTCCTGCTCAAGGACCCCTCGGCAGAAGGCGCCCTCTTGCTGGGCTACTCGGCCATGCGCCTTGCCCTGGCCGGCGCAGCCCTGCTGTTGACCGCCCTCATGGTCTGGGCAGCCTGGCAAAAACTCACCGGGCAGCCAACCTTGGCCAAATGGCTGCGGAACGGCGAAACCCTGTTATTGCAAAAAGGCTTTCTGCTTTCCCTGACCATCCTGCTGGTACTGGGGGCAGCAGTCTCTGCTACTTATCACCTCTTCTTCTCTGTTCCGCTGCCGCTGTCTGCCGAGATATTCCTCTCCACCCGGCCGCAATGGCTGATGTTGGTGAAGCGGCTATACGCAACCTACCCGCGGCTGCTGCCCCTCACCTTGTGGTTGACCGCCCTGGCCCTGCAAACCCTTGCCCTGTGGCTGGCTGGTTATGCGCCCGCCTTTCGCCAACTGCGCAAAGACGGCGCCTTTGGCCGGGCCGCCGTTATGCTGCTGTTAAGCGGGGCGGCCTTCTTCCACTGGACGGTGCTGGTCTTGCAGCTTAAGACCTTTGCGGTGATCCGCGGCTGGAAGTGGTACTTCTGGCAAAAAGAAGTCCCGCAGCCAATCTGGCTGTTCCCGCTCATGCTGGTCACTGCCCTGGGTGTAGTCTGGCTGGTCTTGCGCCGCCCGGAACATATCCGCCGCAATCTGGTGACGCTCATCCTGTTGGGCGCTGGACTGCAAATCAGCTTTGGCTTTCTGGCAGGCGGTGGTTTTGAATCTCTGCGTCTCAAATACGCCGATTCAGTCTTCAACAACTACGCCGAGGCCGCCGCCGAAGACCCCGGTCTGTGGCATGCCCTCACCAACTACGAAGCCGACTACGGCGGCGACTGGTACCTGGGCACCAAACCGCCGGGTGTACTGGCCGTCTATATCCTCACCCAAAAAGCTTCCAACCTCTTCCTGCCTGCCGCCGACAACGCCGGGCGATTCCTTTCGCTGACCACCTTCAGCGCGTATGTCTTTCCTTTCCTTGCTTTTCTGGTCTTGCTGCCCCTCTACCGGCTGGCGCACGAACTGGAACTCGGCCAGCAGGAAAGCCTGCTTTCGGCCATGCTCTACATCGCCCTGCCCAGTGTGCTCCTCATCCCACTCTTCCTCGACCAGGTACTCTATCCCCTGATCTTCATCGCCGTATTGTGGCTGGCCTGGCGCGCCCTGCAAAACCGTTCCTGGCAGTTGGCCGGACTGGCTGGTCTGGCAACCTATGCTGCCCTGTATTTCGGTTTTTCGCTGCTGCCCCTGGTACCCCTCATCCCGCTGTGGTTCGGCCTGCATTTTCTTTCCAACCGCAAGTCACTCTCTCTGCAAGAAGTCATAAAACTCGGCCTGGCTTTTGCCGCCGGGCTGCTGGTCATGTTCCTGCTCTTCAAGTGGCTGCTCAATTATGACATCCTGCTGCGCTACGCCAACGCCATGGCCCAGCACCGCCGGGCCAAAGACTACGTCCCCGGCCTGGAACAGGTGGTATATGCCCTGCTGCTCAACAACGCCGAAATGCTCACCTGGAGCGGTATGCCCTTCATCCTGCTGGCACTGGTGCAGATGGGGCGCTCTGTGGCCGCCTGCCTGCGCCGCCAGCCGCAGCCTGTGGACGAATTGGCCGCAGCCTTCCTGCTCACCTATGTCGCTCTGAACCTCTTCGGCCAAACCAATGGCGAAGTGCAGCGCCTGTGGCTCTTCATGCTGCCTGTACTGGCCCTGTTAGCCGCCAAAGAAATACTACGCTTGAGTCGCAGTAAACCTGCCGCCATATCATTGATCTTTTTCCTGCAATGGATCACCAGCTGGCTTCTGTTCACTTTTCAGGATTTTTATGGTTGATCCCGGCCAGGCAATTTCACAATTCCAATGATTTTTTTCCTTGCAAATCGCCTATAATACTTACAAGGCACTGCAATTCAAAAAGGAATGGCAATGGACCCTGTTTTTCATATCCTGGAGCCAAATTCTGAAGACCAGCAGGATTTTTTCGAAGACAATGCTGACCTGCTGCGTGATTTGGACAACACTTGGCGCGAAACGATCAGGGGGGAATGGAATGCCAGCGCCATCAACCGCATGCGCTTTCTGTTGCACAGGCTCATTGGCACCTGCCAGGCAATGGGCTACAAGCAAACCGAACTGGCTGCGCGCAATCTGAAAGCCGCCCTGGAAGAAACCGAGGTTTTTCAACAAGCCAGAGAACGCGTTCAGGAAATCGAGATCGAATTCGAAACCCTGTGGCAGGTGCTGCGCACCGAAAAGCCGGCTGCCGCTGACAATGCAGACGAGAAGGATCTTCTCGCGGATGCGCAATCCACTGCTGGCAATGAACGCAAACATCAACTGATCTATCTGGCAGAAGACGATATTTTCCAGGCAGAAAAACTGGCCGCCCAGATCGGTTATTTTGGCTATCAACTGCAAACCTTCTCCTCTCCGGCAGACCTCAAAGCCGCTGTGCAGAAAAAACCACCCCAGGCAATCCTGATGGATGTCATCTTTCCCGAAAGCCACACCGGCGGACTGGATGCGGCGCAAGAGATCCGCAGTGAATGGCCGCATATCCCTGTCCTATTTATGTCCGTAGAAGATTCCATGGACATGCGCCTGCAAGCAGTCAAGGCCGGCGGCACGGCTTTCTTCCCAAAGCCAGTCAATATCAGTTCGTTGATCGACACGCTCGACCATTTCACCAGTGACGAGGACCGTCTCAACCCTTATCGTGTGCTGCTCATCGAAGACTCACGCTTTCAAGCCACCTTCTACGCCAAGAAACTGCAAAATGCCGGAATTGACACCCGCATTCTAACCGACCCCATGGAAATTACCGGCACCTTGCAGGATTTTAACCCCGACCTGATCTTGCTGGATATGTACATGCCGGTGGCCACCGGCATGGAACTGGCCCGCCTTATCCGTCAGATTGAAACCTACCTCAGCATTCCAATCGTGTACCTGTCTGCCGAAACGGACAAGGATAAACAATTGCAGGCAATGAAACTCGGCGGTGATGATTTCCTCGACAAAAGCATGAAGCCAGAACACCTGATCTCGTCGGTAACCACCCGCGCCGCCCGCTACCGCGAGCTGCGCGCCCTGATGGTACGCGACGGTCTGACCGGCCTGTTCAACCACTCCACTGTCAAGGAACGGCTGGAACAGGAAGTGCTCTACGCAGACCGCACCCAGCAGCCCATGGCTTATGTCATGATCGATATCGATCGCTTCAAATCGGTCAACGACACCTATGGCCATGCTGCCGGTGACCGGGTGCTGAAAAGCCTTTCCCGCCTGTTGGTGCAGCGCCTGCGCAGAACAGACGTCATTGGCCGGTACGGCGGCGAGGAATTTGCCATCATTCTGCCCAATACACCCATTGTCAACGCAGTGCGGGTGATGGAAGAACTGCGCCAGGGATTTGCCAGCCTTAGCCATCAGGCAGAAGACCAGGAATTTTCTGTCACTTTCAGCTGCGGGATCGCTTCGCAAGCCAAATTCAAGACCGCGGGGTTGCTCAGTGAAGCCGCCGATAAAGCCCTGTATTTGGCAAAAAAACAGGGCCGCAACCAGACCATCTGCGCGGATTTCCTCAAGAGCTGACCTGGCACAAGAACCTTGTCCCCCTGGTTCTTAGATTCCAAACCAGGTACATCCCGCCGCTGGCATGGCAAACTCCCCAATCCTTCATGCTATAATCATTCTAGCTACCTCACAGTTTTATATAGACTCATTTCAAAATACAAATTGATCTGTCATCGCGAAGCCCAAGTGCTTTCCTCGGGCTGTGGCGGTCTCAAAAACTGAAGGGGAGCTTGCTTTAACGGGGCAAACGCACTGGAAGGTACCCCAAAGGTTGGCATTTTTTTCGCCCCGTTTCGCAAAGACACAAAGTGTCAGGTGGCAAATTTTGACTCTGGATGTATTTTGATCCTGCAAGGAGACATCGTTCATGAAAATAAAAATTGCCTGGCGTCTGATCCCCGCCGTGATCCTTGCAGCCCTGTTAGTGGGCTGCAAGCCGCAATCTCCACTCTCTCAAATCTTTTCCCCGGTGGTGTCCGCTTTGCAGCCAGTACCCACCCAGGATTTGACCATCCTGACCCCGCCGGTATCCCTGGCACCTGCCGATACTTTGTCGGTGCTGCCCCCGGACGAACAGGATACCTTCCGCATCGCGTTCGCCGAACCTGTGGACAATTTTGACCCCCTGTTCACCACAACCGCGGAAAACATTCTGCCCTATCTGCTGGAAACCCTCACCCGTCTTTCCCCTTGGGGAGAATTGCTGCCCATGCTTGCCACAGACTGGGAGGTCTCGGACGACGGCCTGGTCTATTCCTTTGCCTTGCAGCAGGATGTCTTCTTCTCCGATGGCACACCCTTCAACGCCCAGGCAGTCAAATTCAACCTGGAGCGCTTCACCAACCTCGAACCACCGATGGTTTCCCGCAGCGCCATTGAAAATATCAACGAGATCAAGATCATCGACGACCACCGGCTGGAACTTCATCTGAACGCCCCCGCCAATGACCTGTTGATGGCCCTGTCGGACATTCATCTGGGCATGCTCTCACCAGGCAGCATTCCTGTCAATTCCGGTGATTACCAGAACCTCGGCCTGCAAGCCCCGGTTGGCACCGGCCCTTACCTGCTGGCTGGTGCTCCCAATCAGGAGCAGATCGTCTTGCATCGCCGGATGGATTATTGGGGCTTCAGCCCCTTCATGGACATCATTCAAATCCAGATCGTGCCCGAAGCAGGCCGGCGCGGGGCAATGCTGCTGAATGGCGAAATTGACCTGACCCTTGAACTGCCGCCTGCTGATCTGGAGGCTCTCGCTGCACAACCAGAGATGGTTGTCAACCGCGGTGCGCCCTTCCGTCAGGTCTTCATGGGCATCAATACCACCCGGCCGAATCTGGATAATCCCCAGGTGCGTCAGGCGCTTCTCTATGCCATTGACCAGCAAGCCATCATCGACAATGTTCTGGCTGGTTCTGCACAGCCATCCACCTCTCCCGTTCCGGAAGGCTATCTGGGAAGCTGCCCGGCCAGCCAGCCTTATTCCCAGGATATTGCCGAATCCTTTGCCCGGCTGAACGATGCCGGCGTCCCGCAGGACCGCGAATTGAAGCTCATCCTGCCCGCCGGGCGCATCCCGCTAGGCGAGCAGGTGGCCGAAGCAGTAGCTGAATCCCTGCGTGCTGTGGAATTTCCGGTAACCGTGGAAGCCCTGGACTGGGACACCTACCTGGCCGCACTCAGCGCCCCGTCAGAAGAAAACATGGTTGACCTGTACCTCTTTTCCTGGCCGGGAAACATCCCCCATGCCAACTACACCCTGCAACTTCTGCAAACCGGCAGCCCGCTGAACGCCTCCCACTACAGCAACCCACAGGTGGATGAATGGCTGCGCAGTGCCAGAACATTCCGGGATGAAGGTGATGCCATTGATCTTTACTGCAACATCAGCCAGGTTATCTGGGAAGAAGCCCCGTGGATCTTCCTCTACCAACAGGACGACCCGGTGGTATACGCCGCCAATTTCGCCAATATTGAGGTGCTGCCCGGACAGCGATTCTGGGCTATTTATGCCGAACCCATCCAATGAGCCAAAGGCTGATTGAGATCAACGGGCGTCGCCTGGCACTCGAAACTTCGCTGCATTCGGGTCAGGCGGCGCCTGTTGTGGTGCTGGAAACCGGCCTGCTGACGGAAAGCCAGGAATGGCAGCCTGTCTTCGATGGCGTGGCCGACTTTGCCAGTGTGATACGCTATGACCGCGCCGGACGCGGTGCAAGTGACCCGGCCCCGCTCCCGCGCACCATCCAGCATCTGGCAGACGATCTGTTCAGTCTTTTACAGATCGCAAATCTTCCATCGCCCTGTCTGCTGGTTGGGCAATCCATCGGCGGCTGGATCGTGCGCTGTTTCGCTGCCGCGCACCCTGATCACACCGCCGGGCTGATACTGGTTGACCCCACCCACCAAGCCCAGTTCAGCACGATGAGCGCCTTGCTGCCCCCCGCTGAACCCCGCGAATCCCCTTCCCTGCAGCGCTTCCGCTCCTTCTGGAGCGAAGGCTACAAACACCCCGACCAGAACCGCGAAGGCATTGACTTCCCGGCCAGCATTGCCGCCATGCCTGGTTTTCCCCTGCCGCCCAACCTGCCAGTGACCGTGATCACCTCGGGCACAAATCTGATCGAAATGGATGCCCCGCCGGAACTGCGCCAAAGCCTGCACGCCGCCTGGCTGGAGCTGCACGCCAGTCTGCTTCCGCCGCCGCCGTTGGGCAAGCATGTCATCCTTGCTGAATGCGGACACTTCATCCAGCGTGACCAACCCCAGGCTGTGGTACAAGCCATTCGCCAATCATTGGAATTCCTCCGCTGATTTGCTACAATTTATATGAGAACGCCGTTGCCCAGCCCATGCGAGGGCAAAGACCACAACAATCTACCCTGCTGGAAGGGATAAGAGATTGCCATACTGTAATAGACCCCTTCCGATCACCCGTCATCAGAGCGACCCGCACATCCTGGCAACACTTACCCTTCCATACATCCCCAAAAACTGCTCTGTGCATATTTTTGGAGGTGAACCCATTTTCCGAAGACCCCATAACCTGATCTGCCTGGTCTGCATCTGTATCCTGTCCGCCTGCGCTGCCAAATCGCCGCAGAGTGACATGATCTTGGTGCCCGAGGGCTGGTTTACCATGGGCAACAACGACAACATCCGGTCACATGGCCCTCAGCGTCAGGTTTATCTTGATGCCTACTGGATTGATCGCACCGAGGTGACCAATGCCGATTTTGCTGTGTTCCTCGAGAAATCTGGCTATACAAATGAGAACTGGGAATTCATACCTGGCGGCGACCCCGACCTGCCGGTGGTGGACGTAATCTGGCGGGATGCGGATGCTTATTGCCGCTGGATGGGCAGGCGACTGCCAACCGAGGCGGAATGGGAAAAAGCCGCCCGCGGCACTGATGGACGTATCTTCCCCTGGGGCAACACCTGGAACCCTGCCAATGCCAACACCATAGAAGCTGGCTATGGTCACCTGCAGCCCGTGGGCAGTTTTCCCAAAGGCGCCAGTCCCTATGGTGCGCTGGATATGTCCGGTAATGCCGCCGAGTGGATCAACGATTACTTTGCCTTCGATTACTACTCGTATGCCCCTGAACACAATCCCAGCGGCCCAACCCACATCATGGACTACTCGCTGCGCGGTGGCTCCTTTGCCGGACCATGGCAGCATGCCCAAACCTTTTTCCGGGATTCGTCACATCTGATCCGCCAGAACCACCGCACCGGTTTTCGCTGCGCACTTTCTGTGCCTGAATGAACAACCGCTAACCAAATTTTCCTGTTCAGCTGATGATCTCCCAATAACCGCAGTATCCCATTGCCGTCAAAACCACCTGCACCCCAAGACATCATAAAACTACTCAGGCATGTAGTTGTGAAAGCCGGGGTTTTTCGCGCTGTTTCGCAAAGATTCAAAGTATCAGATGGCAAATTCCATACAGGAAATCAGTCAAATTCTCTTGACTTAATGTGCGAATTATATTACTATATGTAATATAATTTTTACATTATGTAAAACATATCAAACCTTGGAGGTTCACATGTCCTATAAAGAAAAAAGCATCGTCGTAGCCCTCGCCAGCCATCTTCTCATTCTGGGTTATTTCAGCATCAAGATTTACCAGTTCTACCAGGCTGGTCCGCTGGTACCCGGCCTGGTCTTCCGCATGTGGGGCGTGATCATCGTACTGATGATCCTGATCAACATTCTTGGCAACATCCTCGCTAACATCGTCTCCAGTGCCATTCAAATGGTCAAAACCAACGAAGTAGAAGACTTCGTCGAAGACGAGCGCGACAAGCTCATTGAACTCAAAGGAACACGTAACGCCTACATCATCAATTCGATCTGTGTTGGTTTGTCCATGCTCACTTTCGTACTGGGCCAATCGCCTCTGCTGATGTTCAGCCTGCTGATCCTCTCCGGCATCCTTGCAGGCATATTTGAAGACATCTCCCAACTTGCTCTGTACCGCAGGGGATTCTGAATATGAAAAAATATCACATCACCAACAATATCCGCAGACTGCGTTTTGAACACAATGAAATGACACAGAAAGAACTGGCCGAGAAGGCAGGCGTCACCCGCCAGACGATCATCGCCATGGAGCAGGACAAATACTCCCCCTCTCTGGAACTGGCCTTCCGTATCGCCCTCATCTTTGGGGTTCCGCTGGAAGAAGTCTTTTCATACGAACCTGAAGGCGAAACAAACTGAGCAAAACCAACCCATTGTAGCGACGACTTCAGTCGTTACAAAATCGAAAAGGAATAAATCATGAAAACACAAAAAATTGGCGGCCTCGCCGCATTCTATCTGGCCGCCGCCTACATCATCGGCCTCGCCCTCTTCATCGTTGTGCTGAACTATCCAAGCATCACCGACCCGGCCCAAAAGGCAGCCCTGCTTGTTGAAAAACAAGGCGTCATCTTCTGGACCAACCTGCTCATGTATGTGTTCTTCGGTCTGATCCTCATCCCCCTGGCTTTGACAATGTATGACCTGCTCAAATCCGGTGCGCCTGCATTGTCCCGCTTTGCCACAGTGGTGGCCCTCATCTGGGCTGGCTCCCTCATCGCCAGCGGCATGATCTCCAATGCCGGCATTGCCCCCGTGGTTGCCCTGTACGCCAAAGACCCGGCCCAGGCAGCCCTCACCTGGCAGACCATCGAAACCATTGCCAGCGGCATCGGCAACGGAAATGGCGAGATCCTCGGCGGCGTGTGGAGCCTGCTGATCAGCCTGGCTGCCCTGCGGGTTGGCGTTCTGCCAAAAATGCTAAACTACCTGGGCTTGTTGGTCGGTGCAGTGGGTATTGCCACCATCTTCCCCGGATTGACCGACCTGGTGGGCCTCTTCGCCATCAGCCAGGTTATATGGTACATCTGGCTGGGAGTTGTCCTCCTGCGCTCAAAGGTTTCATGAACTCGAAACTCCCCCATCGGGCGCGCCCGATGGGGGAACACCTCAACTGCACTGGGCGGGTATCGTTTGCCTGGAGACCCGCATTTCTTTCAACCCACCACTTACCGAAAAGAGTTAAGATGAAAGCAATAACCTACACCCAATATGGCCCGCCGGAAGTTCTGCGTATTGTGGAAATCCCCAAGCCAAAACCGCGCGATCGCGAAGTCCTGGTCAAGGTGCATGCCACCACCGTTACGATCGGCGATACCATCATGCGCAGCCTCAACCTGCCCATTGCCGGATGGCAGAAGCTCCTGTCCAGGGTGTACCTGGGGTGGTCCAGGCCCAAACGTCCAATCCTGGGCATGGAGCTAGCAGGGACAGTTGAATCGGTTGGCCGTAAAGTGACCCGCTTCCAGCCCGGCGATGCCGTTTTTGCATCCACGTTTGCAGTCAATTTTGGCGGCTACGCCGAATACAAATACCTGCCCGAAACCGGTGTGCTGGCGCATAAACCGGTAAACCTCAGTTTTGAGGAAGCCGCCGCTGCCCCCGGAGCAGGCATGACAGCCCTGACCTGTCTGAAAAAAGGCGATATCCAGCCAGGGCAAAAAGTACTCATCTACGGCGCATCCGGTGCGGTCGGCACAAACGCCGTCCAGCTTGCCAGCCGCCATTTCGGCGCTGAAGTGATCGGGGTGTGCAGCACGGCCAACCTGACTTTGGTCCAATCCCTGGGGGCCAGTCGGGTCATCGATTATACCCACCAGGAGATTTCAAAATACGGCGAAACCTGCGATGTGGTTTTCGACGCTGTCGGCAAGCTTGACCCCAAAAAGGGAAAACAACTGCTCAAGTCAGGCGGAAAATATCTCAATGTTCACGTCGATTCAGATGGCGGCAACAAGCTCGCCAACCTGCTTGCCATCAAGGACATCATCGAGGCAGGCCTTCTCAAACCGGTCATTGACCGCGTGTATCCCTTCGAGCAAATCGTCGAGGCACACCATTATGTGGAACAAGGCCACAAAAAAGGCAATGTTGCCGTCACAATCTTCACAGTATAACGACTTCTCCCTAATCAAACATACGGTAATGCCTTGCCATCATTGCTCCCTCAATGCAACTTACTACCTGGTTTAGCGTACATAATAGTGATACGCAAATAATCGGCCCACGATTCACCTGGAGGAATCCCATGAAAGCAATCATCCAAACAAAATATGGCTTGCCGGATGTACTGACCTATGAAGAAGTTGACAAGCCCATTCCGGGTGACGATCAAGTCCTGGTCAGGATCCACGCTGCTTCGGTGAATGCCGCCGACTGGCGCATTTTGCGCGGCAAACCCCTTCTCTTCCGTCCCATGTTTGGTTTCCCCAAACCCAAAAATCTCATCCCCGGCAGTGATCTGGCCGGTGTCGTGGAAGCCGTGGGCAAGGACGTGACCCGTTTCAGAATCGGTGATGAAATCTTCGGTGAAAATGGTTTTGAAGATGGGATGGGCGCATTCGCAGAATACGCCGCCGTGCCCGCCAGGAACCTGCTGCCCAAACCCGCCAACCTCAGTTTCGAGGAAACCGCTGCCATCCCCCTGGCTGGCGGCACCGCATTGCGAAGCCTGCGCAGGGTAGGCAAACTCCAGGCCGGGCAGAAAGTACTCATCAACGGCGCTTCCGGCGGCGTGGGCACCTACGCCCTGCAAATCGCCAAAGCCCTGGGTGCCGAAGTCACCGCCGTAGTCAGCACCCGCAACGTTGAGCAGGCTCACGAACTTGGCGCAGACCACGTCATCGACTACAAGAAAGATGACTTTGCCAAAAGCAGCCAGCGCTATGATCTCATCCTGGGTGTGAACGGTTCCCGCCACCTCCGGGACTACAAACGCTGCCTAAGCGACAACGGCACTTACGTCATGGTCGGCGGCACCAACAAGCAAATTTTCCAGGCTGTCTTGCTGGGACCGCTAAACTCGCGCGGTGGAAAAACCATCACCATCACTCCCGCCGAACCAGACATTGAAGACTTGATTTTCCTCAAAAAGATAATTGAGGACGGCAAACTCAAACCCGTCATCGACCGCACCTATCCCCTCAGCCAGACGGCCGAGGCCATGCGCTACATCGACACCGGTCACGCCCGCGGCAAAGTGGTGATCAAGATGGTGTAAAATCATAAAGGTGCGGCGCGCAGTGTTTTGATGTGATGCATTCAAGCGAAATGATATCTTTATCCAATCGTAAATCAAACCGTGGCCTCGACCAGCCTGATAAATGGTTTGATCAAACAAGATACCCGCGGCCGCTGTAAAGCGTGGTCGCGGGTATCTTTTCACCCTTTTTTGGCTGAATAACAGGTGTCCTTGCGCCACACGATCACGGAGAATTCCTCATGAAAAAACTGCTCAAAACCTTGACTCTCGCCGTCGGCATTTTCACCATCTACCAGGTCCTCTTGCGATTGATCCGTCAACACTGGCAATTCCCTGCTCCAGCTTTCATCGGGCGCTTCCTGAGCAGCCCAATGCGTGCCAGAATGCAGCCGCCTGACCTGATGCTGGAGCGTGCCGGCTTGCAAAAGGAAATGCGCGTTCTGGAAATTGGCTGCGGAAGCGGCGCTTTCCTTCCCGCGGCGGCGCGACTGGCCGGTGAAAAAGGTCAAGTCTTCGCACTCGACATCCAGACCAATATGCTCACCCAAATGAAAGCCTACCTGAACAAGCCCCAGAACCAGCATCCAGATGTTTTATTGGCTGTGCAGGCTAGCGCCGGGAACCTGCCCTTCGCTGACAATTCGCTTGACCTGGTTTACTTTGTTGCCGCCATGTTCGAGATTCCCAATCTGCCCAACATGCTGGCCGAGTGCCGGCGCGTGCTCAAACCGGGCGGCTTGATCGCCAACACCGAGTTCCTTCCTGACCCGGACTATGTGGATGCGGCCAGGGTTTGCGAGACACTTCAGGAAGCAGGCTTCCAGATCGTACATGTTGCCGGCAATTTGATGAATTTTACAGTTCGGGCAACGATCCCCTGCCAGCCAGCTTTGCCTGAATAAACCATTCCCTGCAACCAACCTATGACAGGCAGGGAAAAAAAGGGTCACTTTAGATACCCCTGCAGTGCCTCCTGCGCCTTGTCCGACAGCCCCAGCTGTCCGATCTCTGCCTCTAACTGCTCCAAGGAACCATTGCGCCCCACGTACCCATTGACCCGTGCCGCCGCAGTGGAATCGATAAAATCCATGAAAACCGGGTAAATGGCGGCATATTCAGACATCAGGCCGACCTGGTTTTGCAGGTAGTATTTCTGGTGATAATCTTCGGCCAGGGTAAAACCGGTCAGGGGAATGATCTCGGTATACAATTTCCTGCCCAGGGCTGTTTCCTGCTCTTGCAGGCTCTGCTCTGCGAGCAGCTTTTCCACTTCAGTCGCATAATGAATGATTGACGCATATTGCCGTGAAGATGCGCGTGAGATGGGGGAATGAGAACTCCAGAACAGCGTCAACAGTTCTTCATAAGCAATGACCGTTGGATCATAATCAACCTGGATCGTTTCAGCATGATCGCCAATCCTGCCATACGTGGGAGACGGGCTGGTACCGCCAGCATAGCCAACCCGTGTACGGATCACGCCAGGGATGCTCCCGAACCGGGAGTCAGGTCCCCAGAATCAGCCCATCGAGAAGGTGGCTGTGGCAAAATCATCCGGCTGCGCCAGGTCAATGGCCGGTACTTCAGGTTTTGACTGCCGGTTTTCCTGAGGGGGGGTGGTTTCACTTGCCGGGAGATCCGGCTGACAAGCTGACAGGAGCAACAGCCCCGCCAGCAGGATCGGGAAGATCCATCGAACGTGTGTTTTCATTTCTACCTCTATTGAACACCAATACGAATAAGTTTAGGAATTGTAACAGAAGCTGCTGCCTGCTTCAATGACCTTTTCCTTGACAATTACAGGATGTTGATTATAATATGGGTGACCGCCCACCCATTTAAGAACAATGCCATGCCTCGTTTCAAAATATCCGAAAGTGAACAAACTGCCAGCGACACCCGTCAAAAGCTGCTTGATTCGGCCGCCGAGGAATTTGCCCGCCAGGGCTACAATGCCGCCAACATCAACCGCATCTCGCAGGCGGCGGGCTTCGCCAAAGGCACGGTTTACAATTACTTTGCCAGCAAGGAAGCCCTGCTGCTGGAGCTGATCGAGCGCGCCGCCAACGACCACATCGCCTTCATTGCCGCCGCCGTGCATAAAATCCAGCCCACCGAGGAACGCCTGCTGCGCTTTTTCCAGGCTGGCTTCGCTTATGTGGAAGCCCATCCCTACCCCATGCAGGTCATCGTTCACACCCTGTACGGTGCAGATGAAAATCACAAAGCCCATCTCACCCGCGTTTACCAGCCCCTCTTTGCGGTCATGATGAACGACATCCTGGAGCCGGGCATGGCCGACGGCACATTCCGCCGCATGGATATTGGCTGCACGGCCACCCTGCTGCTGACCATTTATCTAGGCGTCAGCATCCCTCAGGATGAGCAAGGCCATATCTACTTTGATCCGCAAATGATCACCAGTCTTCTTTTGCAAGGGCTAAAAGAAAACCGTGAGGAGTTGACACCATGAAAATCCTGGCACTCATCGGCAGCCACCGCAACAATGGCAACACCAGCCGTATGGTGGATATGTTCGCAAAACAAATGCAAGCCGAAGCACAACGCGCTGGCGAGCCTTTTGAATTCGAGTCTCTCAACCTGGGTCACGCCGACATCCGCGCTTGTCGCGGCTGCCGGGTGTGCTTCGACAAAGGCGAGGCTTTGTGCCCGCTCAAAGACGATATTCCCGCCATCAAGCAAAAGATGCAGGATGCGGATGCCTGGATCATTGCCACACCGGTCTATGTGGGAGATGTGAGCGGCATTCTCAAGAACTGGGAAGACCGCCTGGCTTACATCTGCCACCGGCCGGAATTTGGCGGCAAGAGCATCTTCCTGCTGGCCACCACCGGCGGCAGCCCGGCCACCATCGCCTTCTACAGCCTGCGGGCATTAATGAGCTGGGGTCTGGCTTTCCAGGGGCAGGCCTGTTTCAAAACGGGAGCACTTATGGATAGCGACGTCCTGGAACAGCGCTACACACAGACTTGCCGCAAGCATGCTCGGCGCTTTCTCAAAGCCGTACTGCGCCAGCAAGATGCCCGACCATCTTTCCTTTCCCTGATGATGTTCGCCATCCAGCAATACACATGGAGCCGGGAGTACCCGCAAACGTACGATTACCAGTACTGGTATGCCCAAGGCTGGACTGACCCACGCAGCACGTTTTATTTCCCGCACAAGGCCAATCCGTTCAAGGTGGGGCTGGCGCGTCTGGTGGGCGGCGTCTTAGCGCGCCTCATGGGCTGACGTAAGGAGTCCTTCGGCTGCTGCATCCAAGACATACAGTGTTTGACCTGCTGTCTTACTGGTAGTGGAAAGGACCCCTGATGAACCCCAAACCATACCTCCTGATTTTTGCCCTCTTCAGCATTTTGCTGGCAGCCTGCGCCCCGGCGCTGAATGCCAACCCGCCAGCAATAAGTGAAACGCCTGCCCCGGCACTGGAAGAACAACCTGCTGCCCAAGAAACCCTCTCCATGCAGGAAATGGAAACCGGTCAAGAGCCGCCCGGCGGCGCCCGGAATGAATTCAGCACCGATTTCAGCAAGACCATCGTCAACTACGATGAAATCCTCTCCGGCGGCCCGCCCAAAGATGGCATTCCTTCCATTGACCAGCCGGCTTTCGTTACCGTAGCAGAAGCCGATGAATGGCTGGCCGATGTTGAACCGGTGATTCTGGTGGAAGCCGCCGGAGAGGCCAAAGCCTATCCCATCCAGATACTGATGTGGCACGAGATTGTCAATGACACCCTGGGCGGAGTACCAGTATCAGTCACCTTTTGCCCGCTATGCAACACTGCCATTGCCTTTGAACGCACTTTTGATGGCCGGGTGCTGGACTTTGGCACCACCGGCCGCCTGCGCTTCAGTAACCTGATCATGTATGACCGCCAGACGGAAACCTGGTGGCAGCAAGCCACTGGTCAGGCCATCGCTGGGGAATTGACCGGCAGCCAACTGATTTTCTACCCAGCTGCAATCATCGCCTGGCAAGATTTCAGATCCAGCTACCCCCAGGGTGAGGTACTTTCACGAGAAACCGGTTTAGGACGTCCCTATGGGCAAAACCCGTACGCCGGTTATGACGACGTCAACCGTCCACCCTTCCTCTATGATGGCCCACCCACACCTGGCGAACTCCTGCCAATGGCGCGTGTCCTGACCCTGGAATGGAACAGCGAATCCGTGGCCTACCCGTATGACCTTCTGAGGGAGATCAGCGTGATCAACGATGAAGTGGGTGGTCAACCCATAGCCATTTTCTGGACACCTGGCACTGCCTCGGCGCTGGACAGCAGGGAAATTGCCCTGGGACGGGATATTGGTACCGCCGCCGCCTTTTCTCGTGAAATCAACGGTCAAGTCTTGACATTTGTCAGCAAAGATGGCCAGATCGTCGATAACGCATCTGAAAGATCGTGGGATATCTTCGGCCGCGCCTCCTCAGGTGAACTTTTGACCCCCGTTGTGTCGGTTAATCACTTCTGGTTTTCCTGGGCAGCCTTTCAACCCGATACGCGCATCTACCAGCCATAACCCCATCTTAAAAATTCTTTCCCCATTTCGCCAATTTGAAATGGGGAAAGAAAAATTCCCTTTATCCTCGCGACACAATCCATCGGGATTTTTCTACAAATGCTCGGCGCGCAATCGTTTGAACTCCGCCTGCATCTCCGTTTCCATTTCCTTCTTGCGCTCATCCGGCAGTAATGAAGCATGCAGTGCATTAAAGACCAGCTTCTCGATCACATCAGCATCGAATCCGAAGGTCTCTGCTGCCTTCTGATACTCCCCGGTCAACGTCGTGTTGAACATGGGCGGGTCATCCGAATTGAGGGTTACATACAACCCCTCCTCCAGCAGGCGCGGCAGAGGATGCGAGGCCAGATCCGGCACCACCTTCAGGCAAACATTGCTCGTCGGGCATACCTCCAGCGGAATCTGCCGGCGGCGCAGTTCCTCCACCAAAGCAGGGTCCTCCAGACAGCGCACACCATGCCCGATGCGCACCGCACGCAGGCTGTTCAACGCGCCCCAAATACTTTCCGGGCCCACCGTCTCACCGGCATGCGGCACAGAAGGCAAGCCCGCCCGCCATGCCTGGGCAAAAGCCCCCTTGTAGCGCTCTGGCGGGTTGCCCACCTCCGGCCCGCCCAGGCCCAGGGCGCACACTCCATTGCCGCGTGCCGAAACAGCCCAATGCGCAACCAGCCTTCCGGCCAGAGCCGGGATGATGCGCGGAATATCAATGATCAAGGCGATATGCGTATCCAGTTCTTCTGCTGCCCAGGCGCGTGCCCGGTTGATGGCCGCCATCTGCCCCTTGAAGCTCAATCGCGAACCATAGAACTGCGAAAAAGCGGTGTAGGTTACTTCACTGTAACGAATATGTTGCGCCGCTTGCCCGACCAGAAATTCACGGGCGATGGTTTCGATATCCTCATATGTGCGCAGACAGCTCGCAATGGTGCGGTAGATTTCAATGAAATGGTCAAAGTCGGTGAAGGTGTACCAGCGGCGCAGACCCTCCACATCATCCGCCGGCACAGTGATGTTGTGCCGCCTGGCCAACTTGAGCAAAGTCTCCGGCCGGATTGAGCCTTCCATATGCACATGCAGCTCGATCTTGGGCATGGCCTCAATAAACGAATTTAAACTCATCACCACCTCGCTTTCAATCCGCTTGAAACAAAAAAGCCCAAGCTGCTATAAACTGCACCCGCCTCAAGTTTGTCTGGCGGGTGCATAGCTCATTGGAAAGATCTGCAAAATGCGGGTCGTACCGCCTGCTCTTACTCAGAGACAATCAATTTTTCGTAATCTGCCAGGCTGCCATCATCCAGACAACACTCAATGATCTTGCGGCCAAGGGGCACCATTTCGGGAGTATTGAAGTCTTCCAGCTCCTTGCAAAAGAATTCCCTCAACATGCGTGCGCCCTGATCGTATGCTTCCACGCCGACTTCCGGCTGGGTGTCCACCTGCAGGAACCAGCGGGCGATCTGCTGACCTTCCACGTGGATCGAGTGCAGGGCATAACCCAGCAAAGATGAACGCGCCGGGCGAATATGTTCAGGACGGAATTTGGTATTACCGCGCCGCGCCAGGTATTCACGGGCGACCCACTCCGGCATGAAGCCAACCCGCCATGCGCCAATGTACTGGTTGGGGGTGAGGATATAACGCATTTGCAGGTAATCGGTGAACTGGTCCAGCAGCAGGTTGGCCTGGCGGACGCGCTTGCCAGAGGCAAACGGCCAGTAGGATCCTACGCCTTCACTGCTCATGCCTTCCGTATCCAAAATCGAGGGGTTGTCATAGCCGCGCGGCGAAACCAGCCGCCACAACCAGGCCAGCGCCGGCGGCAGAACATGGAACAGGCCGATGATGCCATAGGTGGGCTTTTCCCTGGTACAGGGCGGGGTGCGCACGCCAAAGGAACGCACATCGATTGTGGCTGCTCCGTCCAGTATGTTCTTAAATTCGTTGCGCGGCACGATCACCCGCGGGTTCGGGCAAGGCTTGCCCGGGGCGTCCTGAATATGCTCCCAGATCAACGCCCGGCTGTTGGGAACGGCATCGATGTTCAAGAACAACAGCGGCTGTGAAGGCTGCGCCGTGATCTGCTCCAGAGAAGGATCGGTGCCATACGCATTGATGTGATTGACCCGCAGGAACCAGGCATCCTCGGCATCGGTCAAACGGATGCGACCGTGATTGCGCTGGATCGATGGATGACAGATGGCCATATCATCAGCAATCGGCTGCAAATCGCAAGTGCGCGGAATCTGCAGGTAGCGCTTCTCGCCGGTGATGGTGTTCTCTCCCAGGAACAGGCGGCCATCAGGCTCGCGGTGCGCCTGTTCAAGCATTTCACTTTTGCCGCCGCCACTGGCGCCTTCGTGCATGATGATGGTCGAGTTGTCGTAAGGGGTAATGACCATCACCGCCGAACAGTGCGGTACCACCCAGCCTTCACGCGAACCAATGTCAATCAAGACACCATACACGCCTTTTTTGGCGCTGGGGCCGGGATAGAGATTAAACGAAAATATTTCATAAAGGTCTTCGGTACGGTTATGCACCACGATCTGCTTGCCACCAAAGTACGTGTGGCGGAAAGGCGGCGCAACGATCAAAACAGCCTTGGGTGCAAACTCAGCAGGGAGTTCGTCCAGCGGGATCATGCCCTGCAGCATGGCCAGGCCCAAAGCAAAGAAAGCGGCATTCAGCGGCACAATCGCCAGCGCGTCCGCGCCCATGCCCGGCTTTCCGGCGGTGAAAGCAAACGCAGCCAATTCCTGGGTTTTTAGCCACTCGAGCGTTGCTGCACGTACTGGCCCAAAATCTTCGCCATAATTCTCTTTAAAAGTAGGCTTGTCGGTGTCAAGCTCATCGCCAACCACCAGCGAGTCCGGGTCCCGGCGGCGCATGTACGGATCAATATAATTGACTGCGATCCCGTTACGCACCCTGGCCACAGTTGCTTCAACTACCCTCCCCTGGCCGGGGATATCGTAGGCAACTTCAGAATAATCAGAGTCCGGGCTGCCGCAGGCCAGATCTATCAGGTCTTGCTGCGTGCGGGCAACCACAACCTTTGGCGCACTTTCAAACAGTGTGCGGATGACGTCTGGGGGGTTCAGTTTCTGCCACATCATGTTAAGCCTCCTGCCATGAAAACTTCGATATTCAAAACTTAATGATACCGAATAAAAAAACAAAGTTGGCTGATTATACTAGAAAACAAAGGCTTTCGCAGCGCAAAACTCTATTTCACCCAGGGCTTTCTGAAAGTTAATTTTCCATTTGTTTCTTTTATTGATGGCACAAGGCCGGACGAAAGACGGTCTGTGCATCACCAGAGTTTATTCACCCCACCCCTCGAACTCCCCTCCCCGCTGCTTGCGTGACGAATCCCAATTCATTCTTTTGCGGGAAGGTAAGCTTTTTGTGCAGTGTTGAGCGGCGGCTTGTGAAACCAGATGAGCAAATTACATCCGTGCCGGGGGAGGGATGATGAGAGCGGGCAGCCAACCATCATCGGCATTTTGAAACTGCTTTGGGCTGGATGTACCCTGCTGTTTTCGAAAACTTCTCATGTCAAGCTTTCTTGAGAATGCCATACGATTTCACCCGCCAGCTTGTTTTCCGGCATCAAGCTTGCAACCTGACACCTGTTTGCGAAACACATGCTGTTATAATTCGCAGCAACCTTTGAACGACAGGATGAAAAAAATGAAAAAACCAATCACGATTGTATTCCTTTTGACCTTTGCCCTGCTGGCGGCAGCTTGCGGCAGTGCAGCCGAAGCAGCCCCACTGGCTGTCAGCGTGCCTCAGGATTCAGCTGCTGCTCCTGCTGCGCCGGCCATTCCCCCCGTGCCAGGCATCAACCCACTAACCCTGACCGCTGCCTCTGGCGGCGGCACTGGCCGCCTGGCTTACATTAGCGACCAGGACGGCAACTCCGAGATTTACACCATCGGCGCCGATGGCAGCAACCCGGTCAATCTCACCAACCACCCCGCCGAAGATGTGGCCCCGGTCTATTCCCCTGACGGCCAAAAGTTGATCTTCATCTCCAACCGCACCGGTGTGTATGATATCTATGTGATGAATGCCGATGGTTCCAATCCGGTCAACCTTACCAACAGTCCCGCCTTTGACGGCCCGGCTGTCTGGTCGCCGGACGGCAGCCGGATCGCCTTTGCCTCTGACCGCGACGGCAACAGCGAGATCTACGTGATGAACGCTGATGGCTCCAACATCATGCGCCTGACAAACAATAACAACTACGACGGCGACCTGGCCTGGTCGCCCGCCGGAAATCTGATCGCTTTCGCTTCAGATCGTGATGGCAGCCTGAACCTGTATGTGATGGGCGTGGATGGCTCCAACCCCACCCGTCTGACTTTCGGCACTGGCGACTCCGGTCAACCCGCCTGGTCGCCGGATGGGGCGCGTCTGGCTTTTGCCTCCAGCAAGGATGGCGCTTACAATATCTACACCATCAGCCCGGATGGCTCCAACGAGATAAAAGTGACCAATGGAGAAGTTCTTGACCTCTTCCCCGCCTGGTCGCCAGACGGCAGCTTGCTGGCATTCAACTCGATGCGCACCGGCGGCATGGACCTGTATGTGGTTGCTGCTGACGGCAGCCAAATGGCCATGATCACCTACACTGCTCCCAACGAAACCGACCCGGTCTGGCAGCCATAATTCAGCCCAGTCACCTGATGACCCGCCGAAATCCGGATTTCGGCGGGTCATTTTTTTTAATTTTCCCCGGCCAGCCCTGGCTGAGACGTTCTCCACACCTGTGATGGAAATTGATTCGGCTGCCAATATACAAGCCTGCATTGATTGGCAGCGTCTGCAAATGATTGCCAGGAGCCGCAAAACTTCATGGTACAATAGGCATCGGATTCAGGTGAACCTATGGCAAAAACAAACTCTCCCAAAAACAGCGCCAATCAACGGCAGAAACGCCAGCGCGTCCAACAGATCTTGATGGCCGTGGTCGCATTGATCATCATTTTCTCAATGGTGCTTGCCACCATCCGTTTCTGAGCCTGGCGCATCCTTTTTATCGTTTTGGTAAACAAAACCGCTGATTTTCCTTACTTCAAAAGGTAATCGTAGGGTAATCGTATAGTTAGCGTCAAGTGCACCCGGCCTTGCCCTGTTAGAATAGTATTACAAAAGCAAAGGGCGACTTCTCTTCTTTTTCTCCTCCTTAACGAAGAGCGCCGGGGTCGGCGTCCCCGGCGCTCGACAGTTAACCAGCCATTTCCCATGCATTGTATCTGCACACCAATCCTGATAGAACCTGGAGTCTTCTGACAGTTTTTGATAGCTGCTGCAGGACTATAATGCATCATCACATCTTACAGGAGGTCGTGCATGACCCAATCTTCATCAGACACCCCCGCATCAACTGAAACAAAACTGCCAGCCGGGATCAAGGCCAGATTTCCAGTCTGGTTTCTGCTGGCTGGCCTGATGCTTGCTATCAGCGTTGACCTGCTCTTCTGGAACAAAAGAACCGGCATCTCCATCGCAATCTGGATCCTGTTAACTCTGGCTGGTATTTTCCTCCTGGCCTGGCGCGAAAAAGTGCGCCCCTCTCTATTCAGTCTGGTGCTGGCTGGCGGCATCCTGCTCATGGCTGGCATGACCGCCCTGCGCATGGAAAGCTTCACCCGCTTTATGAACACCTTCCTGGC
Source organism: Anaerolineales bacterium (assembly GCA_020060485.1). The sequence continues at coordinate 2,987 of JAGVAB010000072.1, read as the reverse complement.
TTTGGGCGGGTTGATGCTGCTGGCCGCCACCTTCACCAACGGCCACTGGACACACTACCGGGTGATCGATTATTTTGTACCTATCCTGGTGGCGGTCTTTGGCGGCCTGGGGCGGGCTGGTCAAATTCTTACCCTGCCCGCTCATGAAAACGGCGAGACCGAAAAAAGATCAGCTCTCTCGCAGATGATGAAGCACTTTATCCCCGTGCTGCGCGGCCTGCTGATCGCTGTCCCCATTCTGCTCATCCTGGGCGGCCTGCTGGCCCAGGCAGACATGGTCTTTGCCGAAAAGCTGAAAGAATTCTTTAAACTCTTTGATCTCGAACGCCTGCCGGAATACCTCTTCCGCCTGTTCTATGTTCTGGTGCTGGCCTATACCTTCATCGGCATTTATTTGCAGGCTGTGCTGCCCCAAAAAGCCGCCAAACGTCCCGACCCACAGCGCGCCTGGATGCAACCTTTCCTCGGCTGGACAGAAACCTCCATCGTGCTGGGCAGCATCGACCTGCTGTTTGCAGTCTTTGTTGCCATCCAGTTCCGCTACCTGTTCGGTGGCACGACCAACATCAATGAATTCAACTACACCTACGCCGAATATGCCCGGCGTGGTTTTGGCGAACTGGTTGCAGTGGCCATCCTCAGCCTGGGCATCTATCTCTGTCTGGCAACCGTAACCCGCAAGCAGCAAACCCACCAGCAGCGCGGCTTCAGCATCCTTTCCGTTCTGCTCATGCTGCTGGTGCTGGTCATGCTGGCTTCCAGCCTGCAGCGCATGTTGTTATACGAGGCTGCCTATGGCTTCACCCGCTTGCGCACCTATACGCATGTTTTCATCTTCTGCCTGGCAGCCCTGCTGCTTGCCACCATTTTTCTCGAAGTCACCAACAACCGCGGCCGGTTCGGCCTGGCCTTGCTGGTTTTCAGCCTGGCCTTTGCCCTGGCTCTGGGCGTGATGAATGTAGACGGCTTCATCGCCCGTCAGAACATCCAGCGGGCACTGACCTATCGTACCAGCAGAGACCTGGATGTCTCTTACCTGACGGAACTCTCCAGTGATGCGGTGCCCGTCATGGCGCAGGCTTATAACAACCCCGACCTGCTGCAAACCACACGCGACAAGCTGGGCGCCGAGCTTTCCTGCCGCCTGACATTGGCCGCCCAGGAAGAGCCTGTTCCCTGGCAAAGCACCCACCCGGCCAATGCCCGTGCCATCCGCATGATGAATGCACTCGCCCCGCAGTTGTTCAGCAAATATCCCGTTAAGAATGACGAATACGGCAGGCTATCTGTGCAGCTTGGCGCCGAGAACCACGCATGCGAAATCAACCGCTGGATCGATTGATCCTTTCCAGCAAAAACACCCTTTAGACCCACCAAGGGTGCCCTAAAATGTTGTAGATTTTGTCGTTGGAGGAGGGTTTCACCCGACGTGGCAATCCCCATCACGGCTTGGACGCTTCGCGGCCACAGTCGCTCACCTGCCCCACCGCAGGTGCGGGTCGTTCCTTCGCAACGACAGCAATTAGGGCGTGATTTTCTACATACTTTTCGTGCACCCCCCATCAATACCATCAACCGGGAAGCTGCCGCTGGTGTTACAATCAACATCAGCAGGACAGCTTCCCGGCCAATTTTGCCGCCGCGTGTTCGTTTACCACGCGGCGCACATGTTTGCCCAAGGATGGAAAATGAAAAAAACAAAATGGTATTTCATTCTGGCGCTGATCTGCCTGCTGGCAGCTTTGGTAGTGCTGGCCTGGCAGCAGGAATGGATCTTCCCATCCAATTCGCCCTACCCGGCCTCGCCCTTGACCGAAGCCAGATTCCAGCGCATCCCCCTGGCAAAGCCGCTTTCCTCCTACCGCTCCGAAATCTCCAGCATGGCCTGGTACGGCGACAATCTCATCCTGGTGCCCCAGTATCCGGGGTTTTACGACGGCCAGAAATCCGCCGATGGCGCCTTGTTTGCCCTGTCCAAAGAAAACCTGGCTGCCTACCTGAATGGAGAGATCAACGGCCCGCTCACCCCGCAAATGATCCCTTTCTCTGCCCCAGGCCTGAAACAGGTCATCGATGATTTTGACGGCTTTGAAGGCATTGCTTTTCACGGCGAAAAAATGTTCCTGACCATCGAAGCCGCAGACCGGCGCGGCGCCACCGGCTTTCTGGTCAGCGGGCAGATCGCCCCCGATCTAAGCAGTGCCAGCGTGGATATGACCAGCATCCAGCCCCTGGAGGCCCAGGCCAGGCGCAACAATAAATCCGATGAAACCATCTTCGTGGCCGGCGACAGGGTAATCACCCTGTACGAGGTCAATGGAGCCAGGATCAACACGGAACCCTTTGGGCGCGTCTTCACCCTCGACCTGCAAGGGCCGCTGCGCATTCCCCTGCCGCACATCGAATACCGCATCACCGACGCCACCGCCCCCGACGAAGATGGCCGCTTCTGGGTGATCAATATGCATTGGCTGGGCGAACCAGTCTACCACTCCGATGACGACCCGCTCGCCATGCAATTTGGCGAAGGCCGCAGCCATGCCCGCCAGGAAAACGTGGAACGTCTGCTGGAATTGCAATATACCCCGCAAGGCATCGTTCACACAGGCCGGCCGCCCATCTACATCCAGCTTTCGCCGCTGCGCATTCCGCGCAACTGGGAGGCCCTGGCCCGCCTGGATGACGACGCCCGCAACTTGCATGGTTTCCTGATCGCCACCGATAAATACCCCGGCACAGTGTTTGCCTTCATCCCCGACCCGGAATGGAAATGAATGCAGACGTTTGTCATGCAAATATCCCCATAGATTGCCCTGGAAATAGTTCTTCATCCACCAGCGTATTCGCCATTTCCCAGTGAGGTTCCCATGTGTCGTCATTTGAAGATCATGCTCCTGTTGCTCGTCGTGGCTTTCTCTGTATCGTGCAGTCTATTCTCCATGAAAAAAACACCCGCCGCGGAACCCCCCCGCGAAGAAAGCCCGCTG
>JAGVAB010000155.1 GCA_020060485.1 Anaerolineales bacterium | reverse complement strand
CAATTGCCGGTCAGGTCTTTGTTCAGCCTGCCGATGATATAATCTAGGCAGCATGAATTCTTCTTCCCGTCCCACACTTCACAATGGCAGCGGTGTCCACCTGGTCTTTGCACTGGTGGTGATGTCCTCTTTTTTCTCCACCTTCAGTGTATTGTTGACCGCCTCGGCACTGGAAATTGCACTGCTGGTATTGTGCGGTACGGCCTACATCGGGATGGGCATCTATGGCTTTGAACTGTGCGCCGGATCCAACCAGAAATGGCTGAAACTGATTTACTTTATGATCCAGATCCCGCTGGGCGGGTTGCTGGTCTATCTGGGACGGGGATCTGGTTTCAATGCCATCCTGTTGCTGCCGCTGGCCGGGCATGGGGTGATGATCCTGTCCCGCGGCTGGTTGGATATTACCAATCTTGGCATTCTGCTGGCATATGCAGTTTCCATCTTCATTTCCAAAGGCGGCTGGCAGGCTTTGTGGACCGAGATGCCCATTTTTCTGGCCGGGCAGGTTTTCATTGTGGTATTTACACAGATGGCGGTTGATGAGAAGTATGCCCGCAGTGAGGGTGAACGTCTGGCAGAACGCCTGGAAGAAGCCAACCAGCGCCTGCGCAAGTATGCCTTGCAAGTTGAGGAACTGGCCATCTCAAAAGAGCGCAACCGGCTGGCACGCGAGATCCATGATGGACTGGGGCATTATTTGACCACGGTCAACATGCAGATCCAGGCAGCCCAGGCAGTGCTCGATCAGGATTCCCGGCGGGCTTCGGAGGCCCTTTCCAAAGCACAAACGCTGACCCAGCAGGCATTGGCAGATGTACGCAGTTCAGTTTCAACCCTGCGCGCTGATCCGGCCGAATCACTGCCCCTGGCAGAAATGATCGCCGAGACCGCCAAAAGCTGTGAGGTTTCGGGAGTTATCACCGATTTCAAAACCCTTGGCACGCCGCGGGTGCTTTCTCCCCAGGCCCACCTGACCCTCTATCGGGCTGTGCAGGAGGGTGTCAACAATATTTGCAAACATTCGCAAGCCGACCATGCCTGGATCACGCTGGACTACCGCAACGATGAGGAAGTATGCCTGTCTGTGCAGGATAATGGCAAGGGCAGCGCCACCACCGAAGGCGGTTTTGGTCTGCTGGGCTTGCGGGAACGCGTGCAGCTCCTGAATGGTGATCTGCTCATCTCCTCTGCCGATGGGCAGGGGTTAACCCTCGAAATCAAGGTGCCCGAATAATGATAAAGAACATCAGGATCCTGCTGGCCGACGACCAGGCTCTCTTTCGTGAAGGTTTGAATACCCTGCTGTCTGTGCAACCCGGTTTCGAGGTGATTGGCGAAGCCAGCAATGGTGAAGAAGCGCTGCGCCTGGCAACCCAAGAACAACCGGATGTGATATTGATGGACATGCGCATGCCGGTGATGAATGGTGCCACCGCCACCAAACGCCTGCGGGAATTGCACCCGGGGTGCCGGGTGATTGCCCTGACCACCTTTGACGATGATGAATATGTTTTCGAAGCGCTACGAGCGGGAGCAGTTGGCTATCTGCTCAAGGATGTTTCTTCCGAAAAACTGTTTGAGGCCATCCGCAGCGCAGCGCGCGGCGAATATTTCCTGCAGCCCTCGATCACGGCCAAGGTGGTTTCTGAATTCGCCCGTCTGGCGCCTGCCAAGAGGACAGATCATGAAGAACTGGATGCCCCGCTTTCAATCCGCGAACTGGAGGTTCTGGTTCTGGTGGCGACTGGCGCCAATAACAAAGAGATCGCCGAGACGCTGATCATTGCCGAGGGCACGGTTAAAAATCACCTGACCAGTATTCTCTCCAAGCTGCAAGCCAGGGACCGCATGCAGGCAGTCATCAAGGCTAAAGAAATGGGCATCATCTGACAGGAGGCAAGCGCAAAGTCATGCCGGAATAACGGCTATCCTGAAAAAAATATGCCTGGCAGTGTGACTGGATACACATGCCGCTTTTTACAATTTCGGCTATTCTGTTTCCGTAACAAAATGCATTTTCAGAAAGGAAGCAGATCGTGGAACAGATCAAGGCTTTATTCACGATGAACAAACAGACTTCGTCTAACGTCAATACCCAACAAACCACATACCGCCGGACCATTGGTACAGCATTGATCGCTGGAGGCATGCTTACCTTGCTGGATTTCTATCTGAAGACTGGCTGGCTGGGTTTGCTCATTGCGCCCCTGTTGGGCGCTGCCCTGTTGGTGGAAGGCATTCTTTCGCGCAGTTTGCGGGGCATCATTCCCGGTTGCCTGCTGGGCGGTTTGGGGGGCGGTGTGCTGCTGGGCTATGGCGGCCTCCTCAATTTGGCTTGGCAGGAAAGCCTGGCCTTGCTGCTGGCCGGTTTTGCCGCCGGCTGGTTCGGCATCTTGGTGTTGACCCGCCTGCTGCTCAAGCGCTACGCCTGGTGGTCCATGCTGGTGGGCGGCATCATTGCCTCGCTGGCCCTGTGCTTCGCCATCAGCGACATGCGCGCGGTGGACTTCTTTGGCTACCTGCTGGCCGGGACGGGCATCTTTTTGTTGCTGTGGGGTTTGTTCGCCCACATCTTTGGCCTCATCATCCCCGGCTGCATTCTAAGCGGGGTGGGGATCGGCTTGCATCAGGCCTGGGGAGCAAGCGCCGATCTGAACGGACTGGCCCGTACAGGCATCATGCTGGTCATCTTTGCACTTGGCTGGGGAATGATCACCGTCTTTTCCCGTCCGATCACCGAGCAGTTTATCTGGTGGCCGCTTATTCCGGGCGGTGTACTGGCCATCACCGGCTACGGTCTGTATATTGGCGGGGCGCCTAACTCTGCGCTTAATTTCATCGGCAACACCGGCTCGATCGGTTTGATCCTACTGGGTCTGTACCTGCTCTTGATGCGGCGCGGCATTCGCGGCAGTTGAAGAGATTGCCTGGTGAGTAAGGACCTCCCGCCCCGTCTCCATCAGGAAATTCCCTTATGGCAAAGCGGCCTAAAGTACCTGGCCGGGCTGGATGAAGCCGGGCGGGGAGCGTGGGCTGGACCAGTTGCCGCCGGGGCTGTCATTCTACCCCCTGACATGCAGGTGGCAGAGCGCCTGCATGGGGTGCGTGACTCGAAACAGATGACAGCCCGCCAGCGTGAACACTGGGCGCAGGTCATTCAGTCTCAGGCCGCAGCCTGGGCGGTGGGTTTTGCCTCGCCCCAGGAAATTGACCAGATCGGCATTGTGGCTGCAACCCGGCTGTCCATGCAGCGGGCGCTGCAAGGGCTGTGCCTGCAAGCGCAGTACTTGTTGATCGATGCCCTGTTGCTGCCGGTCGTTGAACTCCCGCAAACGGCTTTGATCCGCGGCGATGCGCTTTGCCTGAGCATTGCTGCTGCCTCAGTGCTGGCCAAGACCGCTCGTGACGCTCTGATGCGGGACATGGATGATCCCCACCCCGGGTATGCATTCGCCCGCCACAAAGGCTACGGCACCTGCCAGCACCAGGCCGCCCTGGATCGCCTGGGGCCGTGCGAGATACACCGCATGTCCTTTGCGCCGTTGCAGGCACTGCAACAGGCAAGCCAGTAAAGCATAATCGGAGCAGCCACTTAAAATTTTTCCTCCCCGGCATGTGCGCCGGGGAGGAAATGGTTTTCATCAAACCGCATGCCGAGTTTGTCAAGGTAGCGGTTTGATTTTTCAAGAATTTTCAGATCAGGCAGCCATTTTGCTTTGCTGCTTGCGGCGCATGACGGCTTTGGTTACTTCAGCAGCCACAGCTGGCACCAGCAGCAGCGGCAAAACGATTTCCCAGCCCTGCAAGCTCAATGGTTCCGTATTGAAGATCGGGTTGAGGAAGGGCACATAAACCACAGCCAGGATCAGCACCAGTGAAACCAGCACACCGTAGTTCATCCATTTGTTGGTGAACAGGCCAACCTTGAGGATCGGGAAGAACTCCGACCGGGCAGTGTAAGCCCGCAGCAATTCCGAAACACTCAAAGTCACAAATGCCATGGTCTCGGCGGTTTCCAGATTGGCAGGGTCAATTGCCAGACCAATATAATAGGCCGCCAGGGTTACGGCGGTAATGGCAATGGTCTGCACCACGATGCCGATGCGCATATTGGCATTGATGATCGGCTCTTTGGCGGGGCGCGGCGGCTGTTCCATGATGTCCGGGTCGCCTTTTTCGTTGGCCAGGGCCAGAGCCGGGGCGCCGTCCGTCACCAGGTTGAGCCACAGTAACTGGATGGCAGTCAATGGCGAACGGCCCGAGATCAACATGGCCAGGAAGATGATCATGATTTCGGCCATGTTGCACGAGATCAGGTAATAGACGAACTTGCGGATGTTGGAGTAGATGATGCGGCCTTGTTCAATGGCCGAAACGATGCTGGCATAGTTGTCGTCGGTCAACACCATGTCGGCGGTTTCCTTGGCCACATCTGTGCCGGTGATGCCCATCGCTATGCCGATGTCGGCTTTCTTGATGGCCGGGGCGTCATTAACGCCGTCGCCAGTCATGGCCACAACTTCGTCATTGGACTTGAGCGCATCCACGATGCGCATCTTGTGCTCCGGTGAAACGCGGGCAAAGACGTCGGTAACTTTCACTTCTTGTCTGAGCTGTTCATCGCTCATTTGATTCAGCTCGTGTCCGGTCAGCACTTTGTGGTCAGGGTTCAACAGGCCGATGTCTTCAGCAATAGCTTTGGCCGTATTGGGATAATCGCCGGTGATCATGATGGTGCGGATGCCGGCGCCAAAAGCGTTGACCATGGCTGGTTTGACCTCTTCGCGGGCCGGGTCGATCATGCCCACCAGGCCGACAAAGCACAGCTCTTTTTCCAGTTCGCTGCTGGCAATTTCGGAAGGCTCCACCGGCTGCTGGCGGTAGGCCAGGCCCAGCACGCGCAAGGCATTCTTGGTCATGACGTCATTGGCATCCAGAATGCGCTGGCGGCTGGCATCATCCAGTGCAACCCACTGGTTGTCCATCGATTCGTAATAGCTGCACAGCTTGAGCACCACGTCTGGAGCGCCCTTAACGGCGATGGTGTACCATTCCTTTGAGGCGCCATTTTGCTGAATATAGGTATCTTCCGGCTGGGGCTTGACAACCTGGTGCACGGTCACCATGCGCTTGCGGTCTGAGTCGAAAGGAATTTCCGCCTTGCGGGGATAATTCTCCTGGGCAGCATCGGTGAACATGCCGGCTTTGGCTGCTGCAACCAGGATCGATCCTTCGGTTGGGTCGCCGATCATGCGGTGAGAGGTTGTGCCATCTTCCCCGGTGATTTGCTTCAATTCAGCGTCATTGTTCAAAACCCCGGCCCAAAGGGTGTCCAGGGCAGCCGGGTAGTCTTTCAGGTCAACTTTCTGCCCATCCAGATAAAAATCTCCCTGAACCTGATAGCCGTTGCCGGTAACTTCGAACATCTTGCCATCTGCCCAAACGCGGGTGACGGTCATTTTGTTCTGGGTGAGTGTGCCGGTTTTGTCCGAGCAGATCACGGTTGCCGAACCCAGGGTTTCCACCGAGGCCAGGCGGCGGATGAGGGCATGCCGCTTGACCATCTCGCTCATGCCCATGGCCAGGCTGATGGTAACCACAGCCGGCAAACCTTCGGGCACGGCGGCAATCGCCAGGCTGACAGCTACCATGAACAGCTCGGTGACCAATTCCAGATCAATATCGCCCACGGCTTGCAGCAAACCCACGCCGAATACCAGGGCGCAAACCACCAGACAGGCATAGCCCAGGGTCCTGCCGAGTTGGTCCAGGTTTTCTTGCAGCGGGGTTTGTTCGTCTCCCACGCTTTGCAGCATACCGGCGATCAGGCCCAGTTGGGTGGTCATGCCGGTGCTGGTGATGACGCCCATGCCGCGGCCATAAGTCACGGTGGTGCCCATGAAAGCGGAATTCTTGCGGTCGCCCAGGGAGGCGTCTTCAGAAAAGACATCTGCCGCTACCTTTGCCACAGGTACAGACTCTCCGGTCAGGGCGGCTTCGTCGATGCGCAGGTTCACCGCTTCCAGCAGGCGCAGGTCGGCGGGGATGAAATTGCCGGCTTCCAGATATACGATATCGCCCGGCACCAGTTCGCGTGCAGGCAGGGTGGTCCGGTCTCCATCTCGCAAAACCTGGGCTTCGGGGGCGGCCATGCGCTTCAAGGCGGCCAGGGCTTCTTCTGCCCGGCTTTCCTGTACCACGCCCAGAATGGCGTTAAGGATCACGATGGCCATAATGGCACTGCCCTCAATGGCATCGCCAAGCAAAAACGAAATGACTGCGGCCACGATCAACATGATCACAATGAAGTTCTTCAGTTGGTCGATGACCATTGCCAGGAAGGTGGGGCGCGGTTTCTCTTCCAGTTGGTTCAAACCATATTTTTCCAACCGGGCGGCTGCTTCCTGCGATGTGAGCCCGTTCTTTTCCGCTGTTTCCAGCTTCTCCAGAACTTGGCTGGTACTCATCGCATGCCAGGATACAACAATATCCTGAGGCAGGTCCTGAAAACCACTTACTTTTTGATGTGTCATATAAATCTCCTGATCAATGAATTTAGGATACCAAAAGGGGAAAGTCCGCCAGACTGACTTTCCCCTGGATCGCTTTACGCCGTTTTCTTCTTTGGTTTTGCTTTTTCTTTTTCGGGTGAAATTAAGGTTTCATCCGGCAGGATCGTGTTTTTGGGGATGATGACGATGCCGTCACGCACATAATAGTTTTCCCCATCCAGGTCGGTGCCGGGCGGGAAAGGCAGAATGGTGACCCCGTGCCCAAAGATGGGATTCTTGTCGATGATGGCGCCCTGAATGATGCAATCGCTGCCAATGCCAATTTCCAGGAATTGATTCGAGCCATCCCTGGCCGGGCGGATGTAATCATCGGCGCCCATCAAAATACTGTCTGATATCTTGGCACCGCTGTGGATGACGCTGCGCAACCCGATCAAGGAATGGTTGATATCGGCGTCTTCGATCAAACACCCTTCCGAGATAACCACGTCTTGCAATTTGCTGTTCTTGATCTTGCTGCCCGGCAAGAAGCGGGCGTGGGTATAGATGGGGTGTTCGGGGTCAAAGAAGTTAAAATCCGGGTTGGGGGCAGTCAGCATCAGGTTGGTTTCATAGAATGAACGAATGGTTCCAATATCTTCCCAGTAGCCGGTGAAATCATAACCAAACACTTTATGAGTCTGGATGGCCTGGGGGATGATGTGATTGCCAAAGTCCTGCGCTTTCGTATCTGCTAGCAGATCGAACAAAGCTTCGGTCTTGAAAATGTAAATTCCCATTGACCCCAGGTAAGGCCGCTGTGGGTCATCGCGGCTGACCAGATCCATCAAAACATCAGGCTCGGTTGGCTTTTCGGCAAAAGCCGAGATGCGCAGCGATTTGTCGCGCTTCAGAATGCCAAACCGTTTCGTTTCGCTGGACAAAACCGGCTGCACGGCCACCGTTACATCGGCGTCCGTTTCCTGATGGAAACGGGCCATTTTGGAGTAATCCATGCGGTAAAGATGATCGCCAGCCAGGATGAGCACATGTTTGGCATTAGTGCTGCGGATCTCAAACAATTGCTTGCGCACCGCATCGGCCGTGCCCTGATACCAGTCCATGGTCTCGGTGGTTTGTTCGGCAGCCCAGATCTGCACCCAGCCAGTGTGAAAGGCGTCAAAATAATAGGTGCGGGCAATATGACGATGAAGGGAAACAGAATTGAACTGGGTGAGAACGGCGATGCGATAAATGCCGGAGTTGATACAATTGCTGATGGGAATATCGATCAGGCGGTACTTGCCTGCAATCGGCACGGCTGGCTTGGCGCGTTCCTGGGTCAAAGGGAACAAACGCGTCCCGCGTCCACCGCCTAGAATGACTGCCAGAAAATCATTATGCAGAGGCATCTTTCTCTCCTTCTCCAGATCAAATACCGGAATGGATGTACTGTTCTCAGCAGGTTTGGTAAAACAAACTAAAAAAGACCGCCTACTCAAACGTTTACCATCATAGCATGAATTTGGCAAGAATAACAGGAAATTCGCACAAAATCGGCTCAAAACCGCCATTCCGCGGCCTGTTGTGTCCGCTCTGCGCGGCAAGCTGAAAGATCGTATAATGAATACAGAATGATCCCGCGTACTGATCGTTCCAGGAGGACAAAATGAGAGTCTGTAGCCGTTTTGTTTTCATGGCCGGGCTGCTGATCCTGGCGGCAGGCTGTGCCCCGGCCCCGGTGGCGGCGCCCCCGCCGCTGGCCAGCGCTGTACCTACTGTTGTTCCCAGCCCGTTACCGCCAACTCCCACGCCCCTGCCCGAAGCATCCCCAATACCCAGCCCCAGCCCCATTCCGCAGCAGCCGCTGGCGGCAAAGGTCAATGTGGTTTCGCTCAACCTGAGAGACGGCCCCGGTACCCTGTTTGAGGTTCTGGGCACTTACGCCCTTGATACCCAGGTGACTGCCCTGGGACGGGCGCCCGGAGACGACTGGATCGAGATCGAAGAGCAGGGCGGCCGCAAGGGTTGGGTGTTCGCCGATTTGCTGGACATGGAAGGCGAACTGCAAACCCTGCCGGTGCTGGAAGTACCCGAAAGCCTGACCATTGCTGGCAAGGTGATCGATTCGAACGGTCGGCCAATCAACGGCGTGCAGATCCAGATCACCGCCCGCTTGTTCCGCATTGCGGTGCAATTCGTCACGCGCAGTGCAGATGACGGCACTTTTTATGCTTATTTTCCACCGGATACTGCTGGCGTGTGGCAGGTGGAGCTCATCGGCACGGATTGTGACAGCCGCATTGTAGACGGCAATTGCAATGTGGTTGAATATTTTCCGTACAATGACTCGGCTTACGTGCAGTTACCGGCGCTTTCCCCTCTGGTCTTTGTCTATGAAGAAGCCAGTGAATTCATTACCGGCACAGTCCAGGATGCCGAAGGCCAGCCAGTCGGCAATATGCGCGTCTTTGCCACGCGCAGCGATGGGGCCAGTTCGGCGGCCCTCTCCGGCAATACCGGGGTTTTTGTGCTGCCCGCATCGTCCGGGGTGTGGCAGGTGTATGCCGTACAGCTTACCCCGTATTTGGAAGGCGAGCGGGTGCGGGTGCAAGTGATCGCCGGCAGCCAGCCTGACCCGGTGCTCATTTCTGTTCCCCAGGCAGCCAGCCCCTGATCTTCGTAAAAGATACAGGTTTTGAAAGATGGATCAAAAAACCACCCGCACAAATCGTGCGGGTGGTTGGTTTGAAATATCTGGGCTAATTCACTTTTTTGTCGTACAACCCCTGGCGGGCGTTGCGCCGGATAGCGAGCAAATCCAGAGCCATTTTCATCGAGTCCTGTATCAGACGCACCCGGCTGTCGGCGTCAAAATACCAGGGGATGGGGATTTCGACGATCTTGTATCCCAGGCGGCGGGCGATGAACAGGGCTTCCACATCAAAGGCCATGCCAGGCATGGTTTGCAGGTGAAAGACGGCTTCGGCTACTTCATCCCGAAAGCATTTGAAACCGCATTGGGTATCCTGCAGGCCAGGTAAGGCCAGGATGCGCACCATGGTGTTGAACACCCGCCCAATGAAATGACGGTAGGCTGGTTCATCATAGCGCACCGCTCCGGGAGCTTCGCGTGAGGCGATGACCACATCCACCCCGTTTTGGGCGGGCGGGATGAAACGATTGACTTCTTCAATCGGCATGGACAGATCGGTATCGCAGATGAAGCGGTATTCGCCGCGGGCTTCCAGCATGCCGCGCCTGACCGCCAGTCCTTTGCCGCGCGCATCCTCGTGGAAGACGCGCAGGTTTGCCATCCGGGTTTCATATTCCTGGGAGATCTCGAAGGTGCGGTCATGGCTGCCGTTTTCCACCACGATGATCTCGGCTGTGTAAGGCTGCCCTTCCAGAAAACTGGAAATTGTTTCCAGGGCACGCGGCAGGCGGTTCTCTTCGTTGTGGGCAGGAATGATGATCGAAAGCAGAGGTTTTTCCACGATAGCCTGTTCCTTGCAAATCCTTTTGCGAACAAACAAACCGCCGAGGGGTTGCTCGGCGGTCTGCAATTTGTCGGGGTGGGCGGACTTGAACCGCCGACCCCCGCGTCCCAAACGCGGTGCGCTGGCCAACTGCGCTACACCCCGGCGGACTAGAGTATAATCTGAACATTACTCAACCGTCAAGGAAGCGGGAGGACAGCCGGGCATTGATTTCTTTAAGAAATGCAGGGCAGCGATTTTTGAACAAAGAGGTTCCCGCCACAGCCGTCAAGGCTGTGTTGTTTTGTCTGCTGCCGGTTTTGCTGCTGGCGGCCTGTCAAGCGACTGCTGAACCCCTGCCATTTGCACCCAGCGCCACACTTGTCCCCGCATCAACGGTTATTCCTGTTTCCACGCCTGAACCCCGGCCGACGGCTACGGCGGCCGCTTGCCGCGAGACCCGCGGCCGCCTGGAAACCCAGGAACTGGTGCCTGGCCTGGCTCCCTACCCGATCCCTGTTCAGGTTTATTTGCCGCCTTGCTATGACCCGTTGGAGGGCACTTACCCGGTTCTCTATTTGCTGCATGGACAGAGCGACACCGCCGACCTGTGGCTGCGTATGGGCATCCAGTCTCTGGCAGATGACCTCATCACCAGCGGCCAGACCGCTCCATTTGTGATCGTCTTGCCCACCGAACCCTATTACCTGCAAGACTTCACCGATTCAATATATGGTCAGGCGTTCGTCACCGATTTGCTGCCCTGGGTCGAGGGACTGTATGCCGTCAGCACCGAGCGCAGTTGCCGGGCGATTGGCGGCATCTCGCGCGGCGCGGCCTGGGCGGCCCTGCTGGGTATGGAGAACTGGCAGCAGTTTGGCGCCATCGGCGCACACAGCGTGCCCAACGCACCCTATAGCGAATCGCGTTTGAAATACCTGCTGGAGGACATCCCCGCCGGTAACCTGCCGCGCGTTTGGCTGGACAGCGGCAACCTGGATCGTTACCGCAAATCGGCTCAGGCATTCGATGAGCTGCTTACCCGGCGCGGTGTGGATCATGAGTGGCACCTCAATGAGGGCGCGCATGAGGAGGCTTACTGGCAGGCGCACCTTGAAGACTATCTGCGCTGGTATGCTGCTCCCTGGGGGGAGTGTGTGAAAGCGCCCTAAGATGGTATGCAGTGGATTGTTTTCCAACACCGCATTGGCCTTGTGAACTTATTCCCCACTCCCTAATCCCTCATGGCATTCTCAAGAAAGCTTGACATTTACGATTTTCCAAAACGGTCAAGGTCATCCAGACCACAGTAGATGCAAAATGCTGATGATAATGGGCTGCCCTCTGCCGCCATTTCTCCCCCGGCACGGATTGGATTTGTAAAT
>JAGVAB010000024.1 GCA_020060485.1 Anaerolineales bacterium | reverse complement strand
TGTACCAATATATATGCTTTTTGCCAACAAATTTGGAAAGGAGGAGCGGGCTTCCTCTGCCGCCTGATGGGCAGTCCCCGCCCGCATTTTCTTTATGGAGGATACCATGGAATTCATCTCAACCACCATGACCCTGGAAGCAAGACACACCTCTGGAGTGTACAGCAAGCGCGAATTGATCATCAGCCACGGGCAGGGCGCTTTGCTCTATGATGACCAGGGCCGGGAATACATCGACTGCGTTGGCGGGCAGGGGGCGGCCAACCTGGGCCATGCTCACCCGCAGATCGCTAATGCTTTGTACCACCAAAGCCAGACGTTGATCAGTTGCCCGGAAATGTTCTACAACCAGCAGCGGGCAGATTTCGTGGCACAGTTATGCGCCCTGGCTCCGCAAGGCCTGGGGCGCGCTTTCCTGTGCAATTCGGGCACCGAGGCGGTTGAGGCGGCGCTCAAATTTGCCCGTTTTGCCACCGGCCGTCGCCAGGTGATCGCCGCCATGCGCGGTTTTCACGGGCGCAGCATGGGTGCACTTTCAGCCACCTGGAACAAAAATTACCGCCAGCCTTTTGAGCCGCTGGTGCCAGATTTCAGTCATGTGCCTTATAACAATCCGCAGAAGCTGGTTGAAGCCGTCAATGACCAGACCGCAGCCGTGATCCTGGAGGTAGTGCAGGGCGAGGGTGGGGTGTATCCCGGCAGCCGGGAGTTTCTGCAGACCGCCCAGCAGGTGTGCCAGCAGCACGGGGCCATGCTCATCGTGGATGAAGTACAAACCGGATTTGGGCGTACCGGAAAGCTGTTTGCTGCGGCTCATCACAATTTGCAGCCGGATGTGTTATGCCTGGGTAAATCCATTGCCGGGGGTGTTCCCATGGGGGCGGCGCTGATCGGCGAGCGTTTGGGGCCGCTTGTACCCGGTATTCACGGCTCTACCTTTGGCGGCAATCCACTGGCCTGTGCTGCCGGGCTGGCCGCACTGCAAATCCAGCAGCAGGAAAAACTGCCCGAACGGGCGGCAGTGCTGGGGACTTATCTGCTGGAGCAGTTGGGGCAGCTGGACTCGCCTCTGATCCGCGAGGTGCGCGGCCTGGGACTGATGGTTGGCATTGAGTTGAAGCAGAAAGTTGCGCCATACTTGCAGGCTTTAACCGAGCGCGGCGTGCTGGCCTTGCCGGCAGGAATGAACGTGATCCGCTTGCTGCCGCCGCTGGTCATTTCCAGCCAGCAGCTGGATCAGGTGGCGGCAGCCTTGCAGGAGGTTTTGTCTTGAACCCAATGCACGGCGTTCCGGAGACTCTGCTGGGTCTGGTTTCGCATTACAGCCCATCGGGACAGGAAGATGCTGCAGTAAGCTTTCTCATTCAACGGATGAAGGCGCTGGGCTTTAGCCAGGCATTCCGCGATGCGGCGGGTAATGCAGTTGGCATCATTGGCGACGGGCCGCGCCAGATCGTGCTGCTGGGCCATATCGACACTGTGCCAGGTGAGATCTCCATCCGCCTGGAAGACGGATTGTTGTATGGACGCGGCACGGTGGATGCCAAAGGCCCACTGGCGGCCTTTGTGGACGCAGTTGCTGCTCTGGACCCACAGCCCGGCTGGCAGGTGGTTGTGATCGGGGCGGTGGGTGAGGAAAGCGACTCACGCGGTGCGCGCCATGTGGTTGACCAGTATCGCCCTGAAATGGTCGTCATCGGCGAGCCCAGCGCCTGGGAGCGCATTACCCTGGGTTACAAGGGCAGTATTGTATTGCGTGTAGCCGTTCGCCATGAAATGCAACACTCTGCCAATGGTCAACAAACAGCCTGCGAAAACGCCATACAAATATGGCAAAAGGTGCAAGCCTCGGCTGCCAGCTATAATGCACAGCATGAGCGCAGCTTCGATCAAGTGCAGCCCAGCCTGCTGAACTGGTCCTCTGCTACCGATGGTTTCGTTAACCAGGCTTTTTTGCAGATCGGCACGCGCTTGCCGCCAGGGTTAAGTCCTGATGACTGGTTAATTAAGATGAAGGAACTGGCCGGTGAAGAGGGGGTAAACCAGAGCGGCGATGCCATTCCCGCCTGGCGCTGTGAGAAGAACACCCCGCTGGTACGCGCTTTTCTGGCGGCCATCCGCGCCGCGGGCGGCAAGCCGGGCTTTGTGGTCAAAACCGGCACGGCCGACATGAACATTGTAGTCCCGGCCTGGCAGTGCCCGGCCCTGGCCTATGGGCCGGGGGATTCCAGCCTGGATCATACCCCTGGCGAACATATTTCCCTTCACGAGTATGAGCAGGCAGTCAATGTTCTTGTAAGGAGCCTTAAACATCTGATTTGATCAATCCAGGGGGTAATGAACTTGTGAACAACCATCGAAAATGTAAGGCCGAATACGTTGATAATCGTGTAAAATCTTAAAAAAGATGAAATTGCACGCGGATTCAATGCGCTACCATGCATCCGTCAGTGTGAACCATTGGAAAATGGAAGAAACATGAAAACAATTGCCTGCAAGATCGATCCCCGGTTGGAGAAAAGGGCTGCCAAAATGGTGCTATCCATTTGTGTGCTGGCACTTGCTCTGGTTGGTTGCATGTCACCGATAAACACTTCTCCGGTTGAATCCAGTTCTCCTCGTACTCTCAGCCCTGATACTGCACAGCCTGAGACCTTCTTATCCAGTCTGGATGAAATTCAGACCCGGGGTGTGTTGATTGTCGGCACTGCCATCACCGAACCCTTTGAATTTTATGATCCAGATACCAACGAACTGGTTGGTTTTGATGTGGATGTGGCCCGATACATAGCCGACTCACTGGGCGTTGAGCTTTCCTTGGTTGAAATGCCATTTGCCAATTTGCTGCCTGCCCTCCAGGAACGCAAGGTCGATATGACCATTGCGGCCATGTACATCACACCCGAGCGGCAGGAGCTGGTGGATTTTACCGATGCCTATCTGGATACCGGACTGGTCATGGTTGTCCGCCCGGAGGCAGAGATCAAAACCATCCAGGATCTGGACGGTCTGAAGGTGGGTGTCAAGATTGGCGCCACCGGTGCAAAGCTGGCCCAGGAATTGATTGACCAGGGCATTCTACTGGAAAGCCATGAATACAAGGATACATTTGAATCGCTGCTGGATTTGCAGGTTGGCCGGCTGGACGCAGTCTTCAATGATTATCTTAACACACTGGTCTTCATTAAGAAATCTCAATCAGATATCAGGATCGTCACGGACCCAGCCGGAGAGATCAATTTTTTATCGCGAACCGGTATGGGTATCGCGGTACACAAGGGCGACCGGGCATTGTTGAATGCCATCAACAATGCCCTTTTCGAGATGAAAAAAGATGGCAGTTTTGCGCGATATTATCGCTCCTGGCTCAGTGAGACTCAAAGCATCCCTTGAGAGGACCCGGGCAGGATAACGCACTCAGGACAGGTATGAGAAAACAAAAGATCAGCTGGAATCTGAGCACCAAGTGGACGCTGGCATATTCGGCCCTGATCCTGCTAATATCGGGTACCATGGCTTACAGCCTGTATTTCCAGATACGTACAACACAACGCCATGCATTGCGAGAACGGCTGCAGGATATTGTCAGCTTTGCCGCGCCCCAGGTCGATGGCGACTATCACTCCTTGATCCGCACTTTGGTGGATGACAGCAATTCTTTTTACCGCGTGGTATCCCTGCGCCTGAAATCGATCCAGGCTACCAGCGAGATCATTGACCGGATCTACACCTTGCGCGAGCAGCCGGATGGCCGCCTGACCTTTGTGGTCGACACTAACCCGCTGGAACCTGCCGAAGTCGGACAGGAGTATACTCGCCCAAGCGCATTGCTTGCAAACGGCCTTTCTGCTATCACGGTTCCCGTGGTGGAGGAAAATTTGTATGAAGATGCGGGAGGCTTCTATCTGAGTGGTTATGCGCCTATCTATGACCAGTTTGGTGAACAGGACGGGGTTATCGGCATTGATATCGATGCCACTGCGGTGATCGAAAATGAAGCTGCTGCCCGACGAATTGCCCTGATCGCATTCTTAGCCATGATCCCGCTATCCCTGGTGTTGGGCTGGTGGCTGGCGCGTTTCCTGACTGCTCCCGTCAATGAACTGGTCAAGGGAGCCAGGCGGGTTGCGCAGGGTAATCTTGATGAAACTGTCCCGGTGCATGGGCAGGATGAATTGGGACTTCTGGCAAATACGTTCAACCACATGACCCGCCAGCTACAACAGACATTGACCGGGCTTGAGAAAGAGATCATTGAGCATAAACGCACTGCCAAGATTCAGGATTGTATTTACAAAATCTCGCAGGCTGTCAATTCCACATCCTCACTGGATGATTTTTACGCTTCAATCCATGCTATTCTGGGGGAATTGCTGCCGGTGGAAAATTTTTACATTGCTTTGCATGAACCGACCAGCGATCTGATCATTTTCCCGTATTACATCGATCAACGCGATAAGGATCCTGATCCAATTGAAGTGGGAACAGGGATGACTGGCTATGTGATGAACACCGGACAGCCTTTGCTGGCTACACAGGAAATCATTCATGCATTGGTAGGACAAAATGCAGTTGAACTGATTGGGGCTGAACCGATCGATTGGCTGGGAGCACCGCTCAAAGTTGAAGGCCGCATCATCGGGGCTGTGGCAGTGCAAAGTTATTTTGAAGATGTACGTTTCGACCAGGATGACCTGAATCTGATCGAATTTGTTTCATCGCAAGTGGCGCTGGCTATTGACCATAAACAATCTGCCGAAGCAGTGCACCAAAGCAACGAACGTTACCGCGGCCTGTTTGAAGATTCTCCGATCTCGTTGTGGGAGGAAGATTTCTCGGCGGTTAAAAAAGTTCTAGAAGCTTTGAAACAAAACGGGGTCACAGATATCCACGCCTTTCTGGCTGCCCATCCAGAAGTGGTGACAGAATGCGCATCCTTGGTGCGTGTGGTGGATGTCAACAGGGCTACATTGGATCTGTTTGGTGCCCGCTCCAAGGAAGAAATGCTGTCCAACCTCGCCATTGTATTTTGTGATGAGTCCTACCCGCTTTTTCTGAATGAACTGGTCAATGTTGCCAATGGAGAAACGAAATTTGGCTGGGACGGGGTCAATCAAACCCTGGATGGCAGACGAATTGACGTGAACATCAACTGGTGCGCTGTGCCCGGCCATGAAGATGATCTTTCGAAGGTGATCGTTTCCATGCTGGATATCACGGAAAGGCAAAAAGCCGAAAAAGAACTGAAACATATGAGCACCCATGATGCATTGACCGGACTGTACAACCGGGCATTTTTCGATGAGGAAATGGCTAGGTTGGAAAGAGAACGCCTGAATCTGGTGAGCATCATCATGGCAGACATGGATGATTTAAAAGCCGTCAATGATCGCTACGGTCATGCTGCCGGTGATGAATTATTGCGCCGGGCGGCAAAAGTGTTAAGAGATTCCTTCCGGGGCGAGGATATCGTAGCTCGTATCGGCGGAGATGAGTTTGCCGTGCTGCTGCCGAACATCAGCATGCAGGCCGCCACCATGGCCATTGTGCGCATTCAGAATAATTTGAAAGCGCAGAACGAGGCCAAAACTGATTTACCGTTGTCTATATCGTTGGGTGTCAGCACTATAAAGGAAGGCCAAACCCTCAGTGATGGCCTTAGACAGGCTGATGAAAATATGTATCAGGTCAAGCACAAAAAAGGGTAAGCTAGAGCGGCTATCCAATTCTCTGGTTGTTTGATGAAGGTAGATTTAGTGCTGTATTTGAGAATGTTTCAGATCAATGCATCCGGGGCAGGCGAATTCAAGTAAAAGCCTGCCCCGGATGCATATAAGAAGTCTACTGGGTCGAGATTTCCTCAACTTTAATGAGAATTGCACGTACGATAGTTCGGTAAGCGTAATTGCCAGAGTCCTGGTCGAAGTTTTTGCAGGTAATCAGGGTTAACCATGTTTTTTCATCATTTTTCATGATAGAGAGGTTGTTGGGGAGTACAACTTTGGTTTCCCGAACTTCATAGATATAACGAAAACCAAATGCTTCCATCACAAGTTCATCGCCCCAGCGCAGACTGCCGATGTTGACAAAGGGCCCGGGAAGGCCGTTTGACAGATAGACGTGGCCAGTGAGTGTGGTGTTTCCAGACTGACCAGGGAAGGCCGTACCATACAGGTAACCGATTTGATTATGCAGCCAGGTTACATTCCAAACCCCATTGCGGAAAGGAACTCCGGCGATGGTTTGACGTAGATTCAATTTGGGAATTTCAAACATAAGCTCGCTATTATTGAATTGTGTGTAGGCCAACCAATCGGGTTGGGATGGCAACACGCTTACCAGGCCGGGAGCGAAACCTGTAGACGGTAATTGCGTGGCTTGAGCGGGATCAGACATTGTTGGTCTGTTCCAAAGAGCCCGACTAGTTGCCACGTTGACCTCTGTGCTGTCGTAAGTTCCATCTCCATTTAGATCGGTGTCCATTGTGGCTACATTGTTTACACCGCGCATCGTCGACGGAACATTGATGCGGAAGGTTATGTAAAGTTCGTTACTGGCTTCTTCGGCATTGGTCGCGCCCAGGTCTGGACCAATTACGCCTTCCCAGATGATTCGGCCTAATGGATAATCAAGGGTTGGGCCTTCGTAGTAGCATAAAGTCGTTGATGTCGTCAACGATGACGGATCAGCATAGCATCTTACGCCAACATTGGTTGAGTTTAGAGGGGCTCCTAGTGGGAGATCATATCCGCTGGACAAGCCTGTCGCGTTATAGGTTGTCCCAGCAGGAATAGGATCAGATACGCGCCCATTGGTTTCCAGAATATTTGAATTATTGATCCAGATCATGGTCCACTCAAGCAATGGTAGGCCATTGTCATCATATGTCTTAATCCCGATTGGTGGATCAAATATTCTTGGACCAAAATCGATGATCGTGGGTTCGTTGTTATTGGTAGGGTCGCCATCTGAAGGCGCAGGGTCGGGGTTGACGCCATCTTGAGAATCATCTGCAACCATGTCCCCGCTGGGTGGTTGACCTGTTCCGATGGCGGTGTTGGCGAAGGGGCCGGAATTCGCCGGGATGACTCGGACCACAAGGGTTACAGTCCCGCTGGCATTCACTGCCAAACTGTCTGTTCCGAGGAGCAAGTCGGTAACACTGGTTCCATCGTATGCATCATTTTCAGCCAGATCACTGCTGCTAATTGATTGCACCGAAAAGGTGGTTGGCAGCGGGAAAGTGACGGCAAGGTCGTCAGTGATCTGGACGTTGGTCAAAAGCACAGTTCCATAATTTCGTACCAAAATTTGGTAGGTGATGTCATACGTTCCAGGCGTTACTTCACTCATAGTAACCACACGCTTGGCTGTCCCGATGAGTGTCGAGGGGCTGATTTCGACATCCTCGTTGGCTGTTTCTGAAATACCAGTGAGTGAATCGGATGCTGTGGCTGTGTTTTCAAGCTGTCCATCACCGCCGCCATTTGTATCAATGTCGTTTTGAGTCACTGTGTATGAGCCTGTACAGGTCAATTCCTCATCTGGAGCCAGCGACAAGTTACTTGTTTGATAGCCGCCAAGAATCGGATCGCAATCCAAATTGGCTAACATTGGATCGCTGACGCTGATAGATGTCAATGTAACATTGCCACTATTGGTGATCACAATGGTATAAGAGATCACATCGCCTGCTGTGCGAACAGTAGTGACATTGGCGTCTTTCGTGATGCTCAAGTCCGCCTGGTTGCCAAAGTATTGGGCAGAGTCGCTGGCATCTGGTGTTTCGTTGCTGCTGACAGTGACGGTGTTGGTCTGCGTGCCTTCCACG
>JAGVAB010000132.1 GCA_020060485.1 Anaerolineales bacterium | reverse complement strand
GTGCGCCCGGCGCGGGCATGGCAGGCCAGGTCCTCCTCGCCACGGTAAGCCTCGCACTCTACGATCAGCCCGCCCACGCGCTGCCCGTTGATGCAGCGCACCAGACGCCGCCCCAGCAGATCACGCGCCACGTCCAGCACCGGGCGGTCGTAAAATGCAGCGGGCAGGATAGTTTCAAGCGGCATGTTTTGTTCCACAAAAGGGTTGGGGATTGGCAGTACGATTACAGCTTGCGCAAGCGTTCGTCCAGCTCCAGGGTCAGGCGCAGGCCGTCTTCCAGCAAAACCCGGGGTTGATAGTTGAGCAGCTTGCGGGCCAGGGTCAGGTCGGCGCACATGCGTTCCACCCCGGCGTTGCGCGGGTTATAGACCACCTCCGGCTCGGCGCCAGTCACAGTGCGCACCAGGCGGGCCAGATCACGCACGCTGGTTTCCACGCCGCTGCCCACATTGATGATCTGCTGATTGGCCTCCGGGGCGGTGGCCGCCGCCAGCATGGCTTCGATCACATCGTCCTTGTAAACATAATCACGGGTCTGGGCGCCATCCCCGTTGAGCACGATGGTGCCGTTGCGGGTGGCATGTTTCAGAAAGTTGGGGATGACCGGGGTATAGGTGGGCGGCATCTGCTGGCCGGGGCCATAGGCATTGAACACCCGCAGGCAGACCGTCTCGATGCCCCACAGATCGCCGATGGTGCGCACGTAATACTCGGCGGCCAGCTTGGAAACGGCATACGGCGAGCGCGGGTTGGGGCGCATATCCTCGCGCAGCGGCTGTTCGGCCTGCTCGCCGTAGATCGTGCCGGAAGAAATGAAAACCACCCGCCGCACGCCCACGTCGCGCATGGCTTCCATCAGGGTCACCGTGCCGCCCACGTTGACCATGTCGTACTCGCGCGGATAAAGCACCGACTCGGGCACCAGCACGCGCGCCGCCAGATGATAAACGCAGTCCACATCCTGAAGCAGGGTCCAGAACTTTGGCCTGTCGTTGACATCGCCGCGGGTGAAATGAATGTCGGGGGAAAGGGTAGCCGGGTCGCCGGTGGAAAGGTCATCCAGTGCCCTGACGGCATGCCCGTCCCGGGCAAGGCGGTTGGCCAGGCCGGACCCCAAAAAACCAGCTGCTCCTGTGATCAAAAATTGCATGTTCAACTGTCCAGTATGTGTGTGATGTGGCGTGCATTCGATTATAGCATAATCCAAAATGAGGAATTTTCCATTTTTTCACCCGCCGCCAAAACCCTGCGCAAGCAGAAATGCTATAATCTCCCTGTTGGCAAAACCGGGGCATCATAACAATCCCTGCCGGTTTTCACGGGTGAGAAAATGAACGTTACAGAACTAAAGCATTACGGAAAAGACATCCTCTCCATCAGCGAAGGATCACAAACGCCGCTGGGGAAAAAACTTTCGCTGGCAGGCCCGGTACTGGCATTGGCTGGTGGTTTGATCAAAGCTCTGGGGTTGAAAGGCAGCTTGCAGTTTGTGCGCAACCTTAAGGACGAATTACAGCGCGCCGAAACGATGGACTGGGGCAGCCTGAAAGCCAAAGGCATTTCGGATGCCGATTTGCAGGGCATCATCAAAAAGATCGCTGTGGCCAAAGTCATGGCAGAAATGCTGGGCATGGAAAAAGCCGCTGCCCTGCGCCGCAGGCTGTCGCAGCATATTTCCATCCCCGTGTTTGAAGAGATGTTTGCCCCGGCAGCCGTCTTTGTGGAATGCGGCAATGGCGACTTTCTTCCGCCTTTCAAGCAATATTACGTGGCAATGATGAAGGCCATGGCTGCCCGCGGCCTGGAAGAAGCCGAAGTGGTGATCGATGAGGCGGACGACTTCCAGTTGAATGTAACCTGGTGCGCCTGGGCAGAGGTGGCAAAACAGATGGGAAACGGGCATTATTGCTATTATTCCACCTGCTACGGCGATGAAATCTTCTTCCCGCACCTGTGCGAGCAGGCGGGGTTTATGTTCCATCGGGAAAGCACCCTCGCCCTGGGCGCGCCGGCCTGTGACACGCGTTTCACGCGCAAGCGCTAGGCGGGAGATGTGATGAGCAGCTTTATTCTGCGTCCGAATGCCGTTGCGGTATATGGCTTTTTGAGCAGACTGCTTGCACAGGGTATTCCTGCAGATGCTGCGCCGCGTCCCAAAATCATGGACTGCGGCGCAGGTGGAGATGTGCCGCCAGCGGCCTTGTTTGCCAGCCATGGCTTTGAAACCTTTGGCGTGGATATCTCCAGGATGCAGTTGGACAAGGCGCGCCTCTTTTGCAATGCACAGGGTATTGAAGTTGCCCTGCAGCAAGCCGATATGCGCCAGTTGCCATTTGGAAATGAGAGCTTCGATCACCTCTACGAACATTACGCCATGTGTCACCTGAGCAAGGCGGATACGGTCAAAACGGTAGATGAAATGCGGCGCGTGCTCAAGCCCGGAGGCATGGCTTTCCTGGGGGTGATCTCGCTGGACTGCTGGCCAAAATCTCTGTTTGGCGAGATGCAAGCTCCGGGTGAGTTCCAGATGTTAGAAGATGGCGAACCAGCCCTGCATAGTATGTTTGGCGATGCCGAAGCAGACGACCTGTTCACTGACTGGGAAATCATCGATAAAAAGAAGCAGGTGCGCTATCTGCGTGAGGAAGCCCGGCAAACAACGCTGACTGAATGGATGAACATTCTCAGCGAATCGAATGAGGCCTGCTCACAGGATGATTGGCGGATGCAATATATCAACCGCACCAACGCTTTTCAATATGTGCATCTGTACTTTACGCTGCAAAAACCACACCAGTAGATCTTTCAATGACTGCATTACGCACCTTCCCAAAAATACCAGGCGGCGCCAGGCGGGCGGCAGCCTCGTCAGGCAAAACTGACCCGATATCATCTCTCACATTGAAAGGAAAAGCATGACCCTGTCACGGAAACTCTTCACATACCGCTTTCTGTTGATCAACCTGTTTGTGATCGTGTACTTCAAATGGGGTCAGCCGGTGGTATTTTCCCATCTGCAAAACATGCGCGCCGCGCCTGCCGTTTGGCTGGCAAGCATTCTGATCATTGTGCAAGTCATGGCCTATACGGGCGCCTGGTTGAAGCACCCTTTCCTGCAGGAGCGCCTCAACAAGCAACCCCCGCCGCCAACAGACAAGGACGGCAACCTGGCCTGGTCTCCTTTGATCAGATTTCTCATCGTTGTCATGGCAATGCTCGGGCACCTGGGCTTCATCACCCCCATGTTCAGCCTGACCGCCCTGCGCGCCCTGGGGATCACCCTCGATGGGCATTCTTTCTGGCTGGGGTTGATCGCATTTCTGTACACCATCGGCATGGTCACCTTCAGCGGCGTAACGATATTGGCCGCTTTTCCCAACATGGGCAAGCTCAAAATACCGGACTGGATGCGCATTCACATCCACATGCCCATGTTGACCGAAACTCTGGCCGACATCATGCTGACCCTCTTTGCTGTTCTGTCTATGACCATCCTGTGGGAGCAAACCGTGAGGAAAGAACCCTTTAATCCTGCTTCGTTCTACGACTTTCTGGGGGCGGCTGGTCTCTTCACCATCATCTTCTCCGGCGCCAACCCGCTGGCCGTGGCTGAAGAATGGCTGATCGACCGCCCGCGCTGGGCGCGCCTGACATTCGTCATTCTGTTCATCGCCATGATGACCGTTTCCATCGCCGCCATTCCGCAAATGTGAGCAGGATGCATCTCTCAGCGCGGTTGACCGCGCCGCAAAAGACAGGCAAAAATGTCAAAGATCGAATTTGTGAATGACCCGCAGTACATCAAAAAGCAGTACGAGAATGCAGACAATCTGAATGTGCGCATCCGCCTGCATGAACAGTTCAGCGCCAACAAGCAGGGCTGGCAGTCCTGGCTGTTTGAGCGCATCGCCATCCCCGCCGGGGCGCGCCTGCTGGAGCTGGGCTGCGGCACGGGCAACTTGTGGCTGGAGAATTTGGAGCGCGTGCCGCAAGATGTGGAGATCATTCTCTCAGATTTCTCCGAGGGTATGTTGGCACAGGCGCAGGCCGCTCTGGCGAAAGCTGTCCCGCGCTTTGCGTTTCAGGTGATCGACGCGCAGGATATCCCTTTTGAGGACGATTCTTTTGATGTGGTGATCGCCAATCACATGCTTTATCACATACCTGACCGGCCCAAAGCCCTGAGCGGCATCCGGCGGGTTCTCAAACCCGAAGGACGTTTTTACGCCGCCACCATCGGCAAGACGCACATGCGCGAACTGCATCAGCTGATGAGCCGCTTTGACGCGCAGTTGGGCGCCTGGGGCCAATCCGCAGCCGAGGCGTTTTGCCTGGAAAACGGGGCGGAACAGATCAAAGCCTGCTTTGCACAGGTGACCCTGCACCGCTACCCGGACTCATTGCGCGTCACCGATGCAGACATGCTGCTGGCCTATATTCTTTCCGGGCGGTTGACATTGAATGAAGTGCAACAGGCGGCATTGGTGGACTTTGTGCAGCAAGAGGTGGCGGCCAGCCCGCAAGGGTTCTTCATTACCAAGGATTCCGGGTTGTTTGAGGCGGCCGGCACAGCGTTCTAAATTGTTGAAATCATGCAATCCAGGCATCACAGTTTCCGGCCCGCGGGATCCCGGCAGGATTTTGAAAATATTCCCGCTTTACTTTTCCTGATAAATATGCTATAAATAATTATAATCATTCTAAATTTAGATTGTGACCAATAAAACATGACCATCTCCATTCAATATCTGCGCAACGAATTGCAAAAAAAAGGCATCCGCCCATCCTACCAACGCATCAGGGTGCTTGAATATCTGCAACAGGCAGACTCGCACCCCACCGTGGACGAGATCTACCGCGCCCTCTCGCCAGAAATTCCCTCCCTCTCAAAAGCCACCATCTACAATACCTTGCACACCTTCACCGAAGCCGGCCTGGCGCGTGTCATCAGCATTGATGATGTTGAAATGCATTACGACAGCATCCTCGTCGATCATGGACATTTCAAATGCGAATCCTGCGGCGCAATCATCAATTTTGCAATTGATATTGAGCACATTGCCATTGGAGGATTAAAGCATTTTAAGGTCACCGAAAAGAATGTGTACTTCAAAGGGCTTTGCCCTGATTGTGTTGTTCAACCAGAAAAAAAGGAGTAAGCAATGACAGAAAAGAAAAAGAAATTGACCACCGCAGCGGGGGCACCAGTCCCCGATAATCAAAATGCCATGACCGCTGGCCCGCGCGGCCCCATGCTTTTACAGGATGTGTGGTATCTGGAAAAGCTGGCCCATTTTGACCGTGAAGTGATCCCCGAACGGCGCATGCATGCCAAGGGATCCGGCGCGTTTGGCAAGTTCACCGTCACCCACGACATCACCCGTTATACCAAGGCCAAGATCTTCTCCAAGGTCGGCAAGGAAACCGAATGCTTTTTGCGCTTCTCCACCGTGGCCGGCGAGCGCGGCGCAGCCGATGCCGAACGCGATATCCGCGGCTTTGCCATGAAGTTCTACACCGAGGAGGGCAACTGGGACCTGGTTGGAAACAACACGCCGGTCTTCTTCCTGCGTGACCCGCACAAGTTCCCCGATCTCAACCGGGCCGTCAAGCGCGATCCCCATACCAACATGCGCTCGGCCACCAATAACTGGGATTTCTGGACATCCCTGCCAGAAGCCTTGCACCAGGTGACCATCACCATGAGTGACCGCGGCATTCCCCTGTCCTACCGTCATATGCACGGCTTTGGCAGCCACACCTTCAGCATGATCAATGCCAAAAATGAACGGGTGTGGGTCAAGTTTCATTTACGCACCCAGCAGGGCATCAAGAACCTGACCGACCAGGAAGCCGAAGCAATTGTTGCCAAGGACCGCGAAAGTCATCAACGCGATTTGCTGGAGAGCATTGCCAAAGGCGATTTCCCGCGCTGGACCATGTTCATCCAGGTGATGACCGAAGAGCAAGCCAGGAACATGCCCTACAACCCCTTTGACCTGACCAAGGTCTGGTATCAAAAGGAGTTCCCGCTGATCGAGGTGGGCGTGCTGGAACTAAACCGCAACCCGGATAATTACTTCCAGGATGTGGAACAGGCCGCGTTCAACCCCGGGGCGATTGTGCCGGGCATCGGTTTCTCACCGGACAAGATGCTGCAGGGCCGCCTCTTCTCGTATGGCGACGCACAGCGCTATCGCCTGGGCGTCAACCATCACCAGATCCCGGTCAACAGCCCCAAGCAAGCCCCGGCCAATCCCTCCCATCGCGATGGGCAGATGCGGGTGGATGGCAATGCGGGCAAAACCATTGCCTACGAGCCGAACAGCTTTGGCGAGTGGCAGGAACAGCCCGAATTCAGGGAGCCGCCGTTGGAGCTGCATGGCGCTGCGGATAACTGGGATTTCCGCGAGGACGATTCCGATTATTACACCCAGCCCGGCAAGTTGTTCCGTCTGATGAGCAAGGAACAGCAGCAGGTGCTGTTTGAGAATACCGCCCGCGCCATGGGCGATGCCCCCGAATTCATCAAGATCCGTCATATTGGCAACTGCATGAAAGCCGACCCGGCCTATGGCAAGGGCGTGGCAGATGCGTTGATGATCTCGATGGACAAGGTCAAATGAGACTGTGAAGCCCAACAGGAGGCCGTCCCAAAAAGACGGCCTCTTTTTTTACGGCAAAACCCATGCCATGGATTTCAACGCGGCCGGTTCAGATCTGCCAGACTTGCCAAACCTGCGCACCCTGGGAGGATATTCATCCAAGAGTCTGGTATAATTGGATAATAATAGTCTCAAATAATATCTGCGTTTCGATATTCTGTTTGGAAAACGGTGCCCTATGGAGAATTTAAAAAAGAACCTGTTGATTGCCGCCGGCACACTTTGCGTGGTGCTGGGCGTGATTGGCATGTTCATCCCCGTACTGCCGACCACCCCGTTTCTGCTGCTGGCGGCGGTGTGTTACGGGCGCAGTTCAAAACGCTTTTATCACTGGCTGCTCACCAACCGCTGGTTTGGCGAATACATCCGCAATTACCGCGAAGGCCGGGGGATACCATTGCTTCAAAAAATTCTTTCCATTTCGCTGCTGTGGCTGACCATCGGCTACACGGCCTGGTTTGTAATTTCGGCCTGGTGGCTCAGGTTGATCCTGCTGGGTATTGCCTGTGGTGTCACGATCCATTTGGTCAGCATCAACACCTTAAGACCGGAAACGCCGCCATCCTCATTGTTCACCAAATCCAACACATCTAAAGAACTGGACTAACCCCAGGCAACACCGAACTTTAAAGTTTAGCGCTCGCTATTATCGGCGGACGCTTTCTGATTTGCGGCAGGCAAAGCTGCCAGCCACCGGCGGTTATTTCTCCAGCACGCCCATTAATATCGGCACCAGCCCCACGCCGTTGCTGATGAAATGCATCATTAACCCGGCCGAACTGTTATTGAGCAAGATGACGGCAAAGGTCAAGCCAAAAGAAAGTGGCAGCAAGTTGAGCAGGTCCCAGTATTTAAAAGCGTGAAAAACGGTCCACAACAAACTGTGGATGATCAGTGTACTTGCCGCAAAAGCCATCTGCTGACGGGGTAGCACCAGGCCGCGCCACCAGAATTCCTCTCCCACCACGTTGATCACCAGCAACACAACCGAGAAGATCAAAATGGGCCAGTTGCCTTTCAGCCCTCCGGTGGCAACGTCAATGGTTTCCTGCGTCCAAACGCTTTGGGGGTTCAGAAAGTCGGGGATATTGGCCGGGATAGGGATGATATTCTGCGCGATCAACCAGCCGGTGAGGCGCGTCATCAGAAAGTAGACCGCCATCTCGGCGGCGAAGATGCCGGCCACGATCAGCAAATCACGCAGGGAGAGCGGTTTGAAGCGGAAGCGGGTCATCAAGGCCCGCCAGGTGAAGGGGTTGCCTTCGGCGCGGTAGGCGGCCAATGAGGCAATCAACATGCATAGCAGCGGCAGCCCGAGGGCAATACTGTATGCGTAATAGGCCAACATGCCGCGTTTTATGAGGAAGGGCATCAACAGGTAATAGCCCGCGCCCATCGCCAGGGCCGGGATGCCGAAGGTTAGCAAGGATGCCGACCATCCCATCGGTTTTATTTTGATCATTGTGCTTTCATTGCCTGCAAAGAGATTTCCTGCCATTGTGAGGAATTCTATCATTTTCAAATCACAATTCCGCGGCATTTATGTTAAGCTTTGTTTAACTTTTTTCAAGGGTACAGCGCTGGTGTAAAATATGATTTCTTGATGGTTTTGCAATTCGGATGAAACTACAGGTGAAACAACGTATGAAAAAATGGATTTCTGCTCTGATTGTCCTTACCCTGCTGGGCGGGGCTTTTTTCCGGGCTTCCGGTTCCGCAGCTGCCCGTATGAATACTGTAAACCTGGATGCCGCCGCCGTGGACGCGTTTGTTAAAGCGCAAATGAAAAAACACAACCTGCCGGGTGTGGCTGTGGCCATCACCCAGGGCGAGGAGATCGTGTATCTCAAGAGCTTTGGCACAGCGGGCGGCGGGCGTGCCATGACGCCCCAAACCCCGCTGTATATCGGCTCGATTTCCAAGCCTTTCACTGCCCTGGCCGTGATGCAGCTCGTGGAGCAGGGCAAGATCGACCTGAACGCGCCAGTGCAAACTTACCTGCCCTGGTTTGTTGTGGCTGATGCAGAAGCCTCACGCACGATCACCATCCGCAACCTGCTCAACCACACCAGCGGTCTTTCGGATGCGGGTTTCGACAGGGTCCTGCCACCCGACATCACCCGCGAAGAAGCGGTGCGCACATTGAGTGAAGCGCGCCTGACTGCGCCAGTAGGCACGCAGACCCAGTATTTCAACCTTAATTTCATCGTGCTCTCGCTGGTGGTGGAGACGGTGACCGGCCAGTCTTTTGAAGACTATTTGCAGGAAAACATCTTTGACCCGCTGGACATGAGGCACACGTATACTTCGCTGCAAGCCGCCCAGGCTGCCGGTCTGGCTTACGGGCATACGCGCTACTTCGGCGTGGTGGCCCCGCGCAAGCAGGAATTCCGCGCGGCCGAACTGGGTGCGGGGTATATCATGTCTTCCGTTGAGGACATGGCGCACTTCATGATCGCCCAGTACAATGACGGTGAATATGAGGAGGGCACGGCTATACTCTCTGCGCCGGGTATGGATGCCATGCACCGGCGGACCAATGCCCAGGGTTTTGCTTACGGCATGGGTTGGTTCATCAACGAGCAGGACGGCTACCGGCGCATTGAGCACGGCGGCTCGCTGGAAGGGTTCAAATCCGATCTGGTTTTCTTTCCCGAGCGCCAAACCGGGTTTGTCATTCTCATCAATCAGGGACATTTGTTTGACGCCTTCATTTCCCGTCCGCAGTTGACCGAAGGTCTGGCAGCGCTGCTGCTGGGCAAGACGCCCAACAGCCAGGGCTTGTCGATGAACCTGCTGGCTGTGGTGTTGGCGGCAGGGTTCGTGGTAACTGTTGGCTTGATGGTGCGCAGCCTGCGGCAGCTGCCGAAGTGGAAGGAAAAAGCCGCCCTCATGTCCAGAAGCAATCTCATCTGGGAGATCGGCTCGCATTTCCTGATCCCCACCCTGATCCTGATCGTTATTGCGTCCCAGGTGGTCAAGATCTTTGGCGATCGTTTCAATCCAAACCTGATCCCCCAGGTGCTGCTGCAAACGCTGCCGGACATGGGCTTGTGGATGCTGGTGGGCACCCTGCCTGATTACGGCATGGGCATTTACAAACTGGTCAGTGTGCTGCATAAAAAATGAGCGTTGCGAAAGAAAGCTGTGCCCTCACCTTGCGGTGGGGGCACTTTTATTCACCAAACCCCACACACCGGACTTATCGAGATGATGATCGGGCTTTTAGGAAACCTGTTCACATTTCGGTTTCCGGCCAATGCAGCACGGCATGATCTGGGGGGACAGGCAGCGGCACGGGCAGGATGATGGTGCCCAGGCCGTCGCCGCCGCCGACCTGGCAGCCCAGCCCGTGGATGAACTGGTGCACGGTGAGGGCCGCCAGGCAGGCGTCCAGCATGTCGCGCGGACCGGGCTGGAAGTGCGCAAAGGAAATCGTCACCCGCGGCTGGGGCTGCTTGTGCAGCATATGAAAAGAAGCCGCCGGGTATGCCTCAAAGACGTGTTGGTAATCCGCCAGGGTGTCAAACAGGGCAAAACCGAGCCGCATCCAGGGCGGGGACTGGTCAAGGGGACGTGTCCACTGCGGGTTGCCGATGTTGAGGGCCTTGACCGCTACCTCGCAGTGCCGGCCGTAGCCTTTCTCGGCGGGGGTTTTCTCCGTCCACTGGCCATTCTTCCAGTAGAACCGGCGCAGGGCGGGCAAGGGCATACGCGGCGCGTCAATGCCCACCGCCGGCGGGCGGCCGCTCTCGGCGTGGTGACGGGCGGCCAGTTCCTGCAGGCTGCGGCTGGCGGCGGGAATGTCTTCGTTGCCCAGCCAGCCGGACTCGACCTCAGCCAGATCCTCGTCGAGGACGAAAAAGGCGCACGGGCGCTGGAGCTGCACGTCAACGCCGATGAAGCGGGTGGGAAGGGGATGCATAAACACAATTCTATTGCGGGAATGTTTCCTGAATGTCTAATAATGATATCTGGCTTGCAGAAAATCAATCTGGTCATCCAGAACCCGATAAACGATGCGATGTTCCTGGGTCAATCTGCGAGACCACACACCCGGCGACAAGTATTTCAGTGGTTCGGGTTTTCCAATACCATCAAAAGGGTCGCGCAGGATCGCTTCGACCAGTTCCAGGGTTCTCAGCGCCAGCTTGCGGTCAGTCTCCACCCAGTAGCGCAGATCTGTGATGAATTCGGGCAGGAAAACCGCCTGGCGCTCTTTTCTACTCAAGCCCAGCCTCACGCCGCAGTTCATCAAGGCTCATCGGCAAGCCTTCGTTCTTCAGGGAGCGGCCCAATGCACTGAGCAGACGTTCGGCATTGGCAGGCGAACGCAGTAAATAAGCTGTCTCCATCAAGCTTTGCAATTCGTCGGCGGCGATCATGGCCACCTCTTCTTCACCGCGGCGCTGAATGATGACCACCTCGCGGTTGTGGGTCACCTGATCAAGCAATTTTGCCAGCCCATCACGGGCCTGAGTATAGGTTGTTTGAATGGTCATTTTTCCTCTTTTCTGTACAGGAATACTGTACAACTATTTTAAGAAATTGTCAAGCCGGCAATCTCGTACGTGTTCCTTTCTTAGCTACCAGACACGTTTTGTCTTTGTGAAATGGTGAGAAAACCTGCTCTCCAGTGCACTTCAACCCAATTCATCTTCATCCAGACCCGTCATTTTCGGTTACACTAAAAGAAAACTGCTCAAAGAAAGTGATGACCCCATGAAGTTACTGGATGATCTTCTCGCCCAATTTCCACCCGATGTTCAGGCATCCGTGCATCAGGTTTGGGAGGCTTTGGGGCCGAATGAAAAGGCCAGCTTCCTGGCCTTGATCAGCGGTTTCCCGTCTGAAACCGGCCTGGTGAAAATGCTGGTCAAATTGTCCGCCGTTCAGATCCGCCAGGCCTTTGGCAGCAAGCGCCGCGTGGCCATTGTCGGCCCAACCAATGTAGGCAAGTCCACCCTCTATAACCAGTTGGTGCAGCACAAGGGCGATCGGGCCGAGGTAAGCCCCTTGCCGGGAACAACAAAGGAAAACCAGCAGGCCGATGCTGCCCTGTTTACCGTGGTGGACACCCCCGGCGCAGACGCGGTGGGCAGCGTGGGCGAACACGAGAAAGACCTGGCCCTGGCCGCGTCCGCCGAAGCGGATTTTCTGGTGCTGGTTTTCGATGCCATCCAGGGCGTCAAAAAGACCGAACAGGAACTGTTCAACGAGATTTCGGCCCTCAAAAAGCCGTTTGTGGTGGTGCTCAACAAGATCGACCTGGTGCCGCGCAAGGACGTGGCGGCTGCCATTTCCAGCGCGGCCGTCAACCTGGGCTTGCAGCCCGATCAAATCATCGCCATATCAGCCAAAGACGGCAAGAACCTTGCCAGGGTGCTGCTGGCGGTGGCGGCCGCCGAACCCGGCATGATCGCCGCCCTGGGGCAGGCCCTGCCGGAGTATCGCTGGCAGCTTGCCTGGCAAACCATCGTTCGTTCAGCCTCGATCTCGGCAGCGATTGCCCTGGTGCCCCTGCCTGTCATCGATTTTGTCCCTCTGGTGGCTACCCAGTCAATCATGGTGGTCAGCATTGCGCGCATCTATGATTACAAGATCACCGCCAAACGCGCCTCCGAACTGGTGGCCACGTTTGGACTGGGACTGCTGGGGCGCACCCTCTTCCAGCAGTTGAGCAAACTGGGCGGGCTGCCGGGCTGGGTGTTGAGCGCGGCCATCGCCTCATCCATGACAGTGGTCATGGGCTACGCGGCTGCGCGCTGGTTTGAAACCGGCGAGAAAATTTCTGCCGAAGCCTTCAAAAAACTCACCCAGGGCGTAACCACCTCCCTGCTGCAAACCCTCAAGGGCATCGGCAAACGCAAACCGGACAAGAAAACCCTGCGTGAACAGATTGCGCAGGCCCTGGAAAACTCGCCCCTGGCTGAAAGCCGGGCGAGCTTTGATGCCGAAGCAGAAGAATAAAAAACGCCCTCAAATCGAGAGGGCACAATTGCTCTCACAACGACCACGCGCTGCAACAAACTCAGCGCGTGGTCGTTGTTTTTTCAGTCCGCACACCTCGACAAGCTCGGTGTGCGAATGATTAAGAAGGGGTGTCTGTTATTTGGCTTTGATGTTGATCATCTTCGGCTTGACCGCTTCGGCCTTGGGCAGGGTGATGGTCAGAATGCCGTCTTCAAAATCTGCTTTGGCCTTGTCGGTCTGCACATCGACAGGCAGGCGAATGGAGCGCTCAAACGAGCCATAGCGCTGTTCACGAATATGATAAGTGGCGTCTTTCTGCTCATTTTCCTGCTTGTATTCACCGCGCAGGCTGAGCACATCCGCAGTCACCGTGATCTCCACATCATCCGATTTGAGGCCGGGCAGGGCGGCTTTGACCACCACATTGTCACTGTCCTGGTACAGGTCAATGGCCGGGCCGGCGGAGACTCCACTGATGCTGACTGGGCGGGTGAAAGAGTCATTGAACAGCTGATTCATCGCCTCACGCAAAGACATAATCTCGCTCATTGGCTCCCAACGGGTTAAGTTTGACATCATGAACCTCCTTTTAAGAAGAATTTTTGGTACGCTCTTAATGTATCAGCCGGGTATCAAAAAAATATAAAAAGTTTGTCAAAGTTGTATTAATCCGCAGCTGCGCGGCATTTTGCGGGGTGCTCACCGAGCCTGTCGAGGTGCACACCAAGCCTGTCGAGACGCACACCGAGCTTGTCGAAGTGTGAGCGATGGTTTCCCTGCATGCAAAAAAGTTCTGTGCGATAATAAAACAAGATTTTGATCCTTTTCGATATGGAGTTGAACACGATGAAAACAAGATGCGCATGGGCCGGTGATGACCCGCTGTATGTAACCTACCATGATGAGCAATGGGGTGTGCCGCTGCATGATGACCAGGAATTGTTCGAGATGCTGGTGCTGGAAGGGGCGCAGGCCGGATTGAGCTGGTCGACGGTCCTTAACAAGCGTGAGAATTACCGCCGTGCCTTTGATGGCTTCGAGATTGCCCGCGTAGCGGCTTATGGCGAGGAGGATGTGCAGCGCCTGCTGGCCGACCCCGGCATTGTGCGCAACCGTTTGAAGATCCGCTCCGCCATCCGCAATGCACAGGCGGTGCTCGAAATCCAGCAGGCATTCGGCTCGCTGGATGCCTTCCTGTGGCAGTTCGTGAACGGCGTGCCTATCCAGAACGCCTGGCAGGAATTGAAAGACATCCCCGCCCAGACCCCGCTGGCCGAAGCGATGAGCAAGGAACTCAAACAGCGCGGCCTGAATTTTGTCGGCCCAACCATTTGCTACGCCCTGATGCAGTCCATCGGCATGGTCAATGACCACCTTGTGGACTGCTTCCGCTATGAGGAGGTCAAGGCGCTGGGAGGCGGGTAAGCCGCAGTTTCACAAAACAGATCGCATACCATGCGCATCAAACCAGGTGAGGTCAAGCGGCCAAAGAACAAAACGTCCCTTGGAAAGGTTGGGTTTTTATACCATTTGACTGCAAAGCATGAAAATCTTGTCATCAACCAGTTTGCAAGGTTCCCTTTTCAAGGTTGGTTTCGAATTAAACCTGAAAAAGGTTGGTGAGCAGGCCGCATTCAGGACGAGATGGAGGATTGGTTTATGGAAATGAAACATATCCCATTTGGGATAACCGATTGGTCGCAAATCGAAGCAACAGAACATAAAGGTGAAACTGGCATTGCGATCTGGCGCACACAACAATTTGATGATATCCGCGTGCGCATGGTTGAATACAGTCCCGGTTATTTGGCAGATCACTGGTGCAGCCGCGGACATATCCTGCTCTGTCTGGAAGGCGAATTGCATACCGAACTGTCCGACGGGCGGGAATTCGTACTCACCCCGGGTGTCAGTTATCAGGTGGCCGATCATGCTGAGCCGCACCGTTCATATACCCCAACCGGGGCAAAATTGTTCATCGTGGATTAAGGAGGCTGTTTTGAAACACGTCATTGCCCACATTGCCCTGCTGGTGCAGGATTACGACGAAGCAATCGCCTTCTACACCCAAAAGCTGGGCTTCAACCTGACAGAAGACACCCACCTGGACGACGGCAAGCGCTGGGTGCGGGTCGCCCCGCCCGGCGCCAGTGAGACCTGCCTGCTGCTGGCAAAGGCCGAAGGCCCCGCCCAGGAAGCCTGTATCGGCAATCAAACCGGCGGGCGGGTCTTCCTCTTCCTGCACACCGATGATTTCTGGCGCGATCACGCCGCAATGACCGCCAGGGGTGTCAAATTCCATGAAAAGCCGCGGCTGGAAACCTATGGCACCGTAGCCGTCTTTGAAGACCTGTATGGCAATCTGTGGGATCTGCTGGAACCTGCCGCCTGAAGACCACAGGGAGAATAACGACATGCCCCAAACAACCGAGATTCATATTCGCCCCATGCAGAAAGAGGAACGCCGCAAAGTGCATGCCATCATGCGCCAGGCTTTCCCGCTGATCCAGCAGTGGTTCTTTTCCTGGACGCCCCATGTTCTGGTGGCCGAGCAGGAAGGAAAACTGCTGGGCGGCATCGTTCTCAAGCTGTTCAAACTGCCCCGCGGCCGCAAAGGCGGCCTGGTAGCCTGGATATTCACCGCGCCAGAGGCGCGCGGCCTGGGTGCAGGACAGCGCCTGGCGGAAGCTGGAATTGACTTCTTTGAGCAGCACGCTTGTGATGAGATCTTCGCTTGCGTGGAAGGCTATAACACCAGCTCCAGCGCTCTGTTCGCTACACGCGGCTTTTCCATCCTCTCTCCCGGAGAGCAATTCCGGCGTTACGGCCTGGGAACATTTGCCGTGTGGTTCAAGACCTTTCACTTCATGGACGTTGGTCATTTCCTGTGGGCACGCCCCGCCGCGCAAACCGCAGACAGCCCCGCATTGCAGTGGTGGGGCACTGTCGCTGCCAATATCCTGCTGGGACTGTTTGTGCTATGGCGTGCGAACGGTTTTCACATTGCGAATTCAGCCATGTGGCTGATCTTGCCGCTGGTCAT
The DNA here is from genome assembly GCA_020060485.1 of Anaerolineales bacterium. The sequence continues at coordinate 16,099 of JAGVAB010000132.1, read as the reverse complement.
CCTTGCCCTGTTTGGCGTGCGCTACCTGGGCATGTGGCTGGCAGCCCGCAGGCAGGGACTGGCGGTACGCTTCCGCGCCTGGGAATCGGGCTTCCCCCTCAGCCTGGGGATTGCCCTGGCTTTCGGCTCGTTATTGCTCATGCCTGGCAATGTGTATCCCGCCGCCGGTCAACCGCGCTACCGCGATCTGCTGCCCCGTCTGGGGCGGGCTGCCCTGGCCGGAACCTTGCCGGTCTTGCTTGTGGTGTGGGCGGCATGGGGCGCTCTTCGCCTCAACCTGCCCGCCGGTCTGGAAGCCTGGCTGGCAGCCCTGCGTCAGGTGGGCACCATCCTGGCAGTCTTCGATATCGCCCTGCCCTTCTTCCCCTTCACCAGCCTGAATGGGCGGCGTTTATGGGACTGGAACAAAGCGGTTTGGGCGCTGCTGGCGCTGGCCGTGATTGGCTTGATCCTGGTCTGAAGATACCGGCGTTTTGGCGGTGAAAAATTTTTCGGCGCAGGAGTGAATGCCCTGCAGAAACGGAGGCGCAATGCTTGTAAGAATCCTGGAGATCAGTGGACTGGTGTCGTTGATGATCGGCATCATCGGTCTGCTGGCCAACTTCTTCTTTCTCGATTGGGGCAGCACCGCCAACCTGGTTTTCACCGTGATCAACCTGTCCGGCCTGGTGGATCTGGGGGTGGCGTATTTTTTAAGAACAAGGGAAGAAAAAGAATAAGCTTACCTGCTTTACAGGAGAACTTGAACCGCACCCTTCGACAAGCTCAGGGTGCGGTTTGCTTTTGGCAGCCCGCGAACAGGATGATACCATTTTCCATCAACCGGATTTTAATGAGCCGCCTGACACTTTGTCATTGCGAAACGGGGCGCAAGCACTGGAATCTGCGCCTCAAAAGCCGGCATTTTTTCGCCCCGTTGAAGCAATCTCCCTCTCTGTTTTGGAGATCATCACAGTTTGCTGGATTTTATGTCATAATATTGATGGTAGCAACCTTTATTCGGGGCAAACACCCCATTGAAATCAACAGGAACCCCATGTTGACAGAGTCCATGCTCAAGCAAAAATTGCGCCCCCTGGCCGGCAAAGATTTTCAGTTGACCGCCGCAGATGATCTGGATGCGCTTTTGGAAGCGATGCTGGTGCACATCGGCTCGCTGGACCCGGAACTGCGAGATGAGCTGATCTACTCCACTTTCGCCGCCTGGATCATTGAACAAAATGCGCTCAACCCACAGCAAATGCGCCGTTTGCTGAACCAGGTGCTGGACGAGGATCACCTATTTCACGGCATCGGCGAGCAAGGCACAGACAGCGTGTTCACCCGCGCCTTCTCTGTGTTGCTGCTGCCCCTGCTGCTGATCGCCCACCGCAGACAGCCCTATCTCACACCGGCCGAGGTCAACCGGGTGCAGGCCAGTATGCTGCGTTTCTTTCATCAGGAACACGACCGCCGCGGTTTTGTGCAAGGCAAGGGCTGGGCACATGCCGTCGCCCACGCCGCCGATGCCCTGGACGATCTGGCGCAATGCGCCGAGGTGAAAGCAGACGGACTGCGCAAAATGCTGACCGCGGTGCGGACCGCAATATGCATTCAGGATGAAGTCTATACGCATGGCGAGGAAGAGCGCCTGACCACGGCCATGCTGGCCATGGTGGGCCGCCAGCTGCTGGCGGAAGATGAGCTTCTGGCCTGGGTTGAAGGTCTGGCAGAAGCAGCCCTGACCGTAACCGCCATGCCGCACAAGCTATTGATCCGTTCCAATGTGAAGAATTTTCTGCAATCCCTGTATTTCCGTTTGCATTGGGCACAAACCGCACCCGGCTTGCAGGCTGCCATCCTGCGCACCCTGCGCCGCATCAACCCCTACGCTGGCCGGGAGAATGAATAAGGCTTTGTTTTTTTGAAACAGGAGGCATATGCAATGAAAGCACTGGTCGTTTATGATTCGGTTTTTGGCAACACCGGGCAAATCGCCCAATCCATTGGCGCTGCACTGGGCACAGAAGCCCTGAAAGTGGATGAAGTGCAGGCGGAGCATCTGGCAGGCGTCGCCCTGCTGGCGGTGGGTTCACCCACGCGCGCTTTCCGCCCCACCCCGGCCACGGTCAAATTCCTCAAGGGCCTGCCCGCCGGCAGCCTGAAGGGCGTCAAGGTGGCGGCTTTTGATACCCGCGCCTCGCTGGAAGATGTCAACTCTGCCATCCTGAATTTTTTCGTGAAAATATTCGGTTATGCCGCGGAGCCAATGCTCAAATTATTGCAGCGCAAAGGCGGAGAAGCAGCCCTGCCGCCAGCGGGTTTCTTTGTGCTGGAGTCTGAAGGCCCCTTGAAAGAAGGCGAACTGGAACGGGCAGCCGCCTGGATCCGCCAGGCGCTGGACTGATCCTGTTCCCTTGACCAGATCAGTACCCTGACAAGCCTGATAGAAAGGAGCTTATGCAGCTATTCAACCCCGCTCAGGATCCTGTCATCCGCCACCCCAGCGGAGAAGACGCCGCCGCCGTCTGGCAGCTGGTGCAGACATCCCAGTCCCTTGACCACAATTCTTTCTACTGCTACTTTGTCCTGTGCCACTATTTTTCCGCTACGTGTGCCGTAGCCGAGATCAATGGCGAAGTGGCAGGCTTTGTGACTGGCTTTCGCCAGCCCCAAAGACCCGAAACCTGGTTTGTGTGGCAGGTGCGGGTGCAAGAAAAGGCTCGCGGCCACGGCCTGGCAGCAGCCTTGCTGGATTTTGTGGTCAAGGCGCAAATGGATCACCCGGTTCGATTCGTCGAGGCCACCATTTCGCCTGACAATCAGGCCTCACAAGCCCTGTTCCGTTCATTGGCCAAAAAGTATCGCACCGGTCTGGTTACCTTTGAAGACTTCCTGCCTGCCGAGGTCTTTCCGGTGGAGGCCGGACAGCACGAAGCAGAGTACCTCTTTCGCCTGGGCCCGCTGACCGATTGAGATTTGTTCAATATCTGATCCCTTCTGGTCCGGGGCAAAAAACCCATTGACCCTCCCGTCAGACACGACGGGAGGGTGCTGTGTAGAAACAGGATCAGTGTTGTGCCATTCGCTGGCCCTGCTCCCAGGACCAGCAGGCCCACATCGAGTTTTCAGTCTGCGCACTGAGCTTGTCGAAGTGTGCAGACTGGACAAATGCATCACGGAAACCGGATCGCCTGACCGATCACAATCGACTGGTAACTTTGCGGAAAGGCCTCTGCAAAGGCCTGAATGGCTTGCGGCATGCTGTCGTGCGGCGAAAGCGCCACCAGTCCTGGCTGGCGGGCCGCCAGGAAGTCGATCTGCGGCTGCAAGTCGGCGGCAGTGGCTTTGCCATAATGCAGGCCGCCAACCACACCCACCACCGGCTCACGGTACAGGGTTTCGGCGCGCTCCACCAGCTTTTCCAGACCGGGATGCCCGCAGCCGGTGATCAGCACCAGCCCTTCACCTTCCACCCGCACCACCAAAGCCTGTTCATGGTTCTTGGGCGTCAACAGCGAAAGCGGAAAAACTTCCTGAAACGCTATGCTGCCCGTGGTGACAATGTCCGTCCCAACCCTGACCGGTTCCCGGGCATAGACCAACGCCGCTCCCGGATAGCCCATCGGGATGGGCGTGAAGAAGGTGATCTTTGACAGAGGCAGGCGGAAATCACCCAGGGTAAAGCTGTTCTGCCGCCAGGGCTGAATGCCGCCCACATGATCGGGGTGGTTGTGCGAAATGACCACCGCATCAATTTCAAACCAGTCCAGTTGCAGTGTGCCCAGATTACGCAGGAAATATGGTGCGATGGTGTCATCCGGGTTCATGCCCAGGTCCAGCAGCACATTGGTCTGATCGGTGCGGATCAGGTACGAAACGCCATGCCCGCCGATCAGCTCCGCATCCGGGCTGTCCAGGTCAAACAGGGGAATAATCTCCAGGCTGGCGGTGGTTTCCAGTTCAGGCACGAACATGGGCACTTCCAGCCACTCGCGCTGCACCTGGGTTTTGGCTTGCCAAAAGCGCACGCCGCTCAACACGGCCGCCGCAGCCAGCAGGCCGGCGAGCACCAACAGAATAATGCGAACGATCTTTTTCATCTCATTTACTCCTTAATAATTTCTCGAAAAAATCAATCAACTTTGGCTGGCCTGCGGTACATCTTGTCCCCAATAACCACCGCAGCTGCAACCACCAGCCACAGTCCCAACAAAAGTACATCGGACAGGGGCAGGAAGTTGACCACCATGTTGAAGGTGGTGTGCAGAATGATCATGGCCAGCACGTTGCCGCCCGAGCGGTTGTAGACCCAGGTGAGGAAGATGGCCAGCGGGATGCGGTAGATGCCGCCGCCGATCATGCCCAGCACCAGATCCTCCGGGTAGAAACCATTCAGAAAAAGGGGCAGGTGCCACAGCGACCAGAAGGCCGAGACGATCAGCGAAGCAGTCAAAGGGCTGTATTTGGCTTGCAGCAAGGGCTGCATCACCCCGCGCCAGCCGGGTTCTTCGTTTCCGCCGCGCGCCAGGCCAGTCAGCAGAAAGGTCAACAACATCAACGGCAGCACTTGCAGGGCCGGGCGGCCCCACAGGCCGGGGTACTCCACCGGAAGGCCAAACAAAACTGCCAGACCCCAACTGAGCAGCACCAGCACAGGGAAGAAGACCAGGCTGAACAGCACCCAGCCCAGAGATTTGCGCGCGGGCAGGATGGAAGCCATCTTTTGGCGAATGTCGGCATTGCTGGAGAAAGCGCTGGCTATCATCTTGCCGCCATACAGGCTGGCGGCAATGGCCATAATCAGAATGGGCGCACTGAGGGTCAGGTCAGCCGGCAAGCTTTCATAGCCGGAAACGGGCCCCACCAAATAACGGGCTGTCATCAGGCCGAAGATAAACACCGCCGAGAGCAGCATGGTCAGCACGCTCTTGCGATCCATGTCAAACAGACGCAAACCGTTCTTGAGTCCCAAAGTCAGAATGCCGGCTACTGCCGGCCCGTAGCCGCCCACAAAGACAACCGTCATCAGCAGCAGGTCATCACGGCCGCGCAGTGGAATGGCGCCCAGCCAGAACAGCCACGTCCAGCCAAAAGCCAGGATCAGGAAAGCCAGCACCGGGCGGGTCTGGGCCAGGCCCCAGCGCAGGGTTTTTTTGTTTTCTAATGAAGATGATTGGATATTCATGTCAAGATTCCTTTTCTAACAGATCAAAAGTATACAGAACATTGCTTGCAGACACATCGGATGAGTGGAGAGTTTTGTTATCCTTCATTTGGCTGATCTCGCATCTGATAAATCGGCCATCGAAAACCGGCCCCAGCCACACCCTGTGAGCAACAACTTCTTGCGGCACAAGCCCGGCAGATGCAGCCAGAGATTGCACTTCCTCCAGGCTCAACCCTGCGCCTTGCGGCTCGCGCAGGAGCAACTGCCCTCCTGGTTTCAGCTTGCCAGCCAGGGTCTGCATCACCAGCGGGCGTTCGGCAGCGGGAATATCGTGCAGCACGAAATGGAGAATGACTGTGTCAAAGCTGGCGTCCGGCAAATTGACCCGCGTGATGTGCCCCGGATGAAAACTGACATTTCTGAAGCGGCGCAGCGTATGCCGGATCACCTTCATCCAGCGGGCCGAAATGTCCACGCAGGCCAGATTGCTCCCGCCTCTGGCGAGGCGGGCAGCGATATGACGGGAGAGGATGCCTGAGCCGGAACCAAAATCCAGCACTTTCTCATTTTCCTGGAAGGGAAGGGTATCGACATACCTGCGATACCAGGGGGCAATAATGGTTCCGATGCCCAGGGTCAGCCAGATTTCCAGTTTTGAGGGTTCGTAGCTCATCGGTATCCACCTCAGTTTCTGGTCTGCAATTCACTGCTGCTGCGCACAAACAGTCGCGGCAGGAACATACCGGTGGTGCGGCGGTATTCATCGTAAGCCGGGCCAAATTCCAGGCGCATGTCGGCTTCCTCGCGTCGGGCCAGGCGCACATACAAAACGACCAGCAGCGGCCACATGATCAGCATGGGCAGGGTGGCCCATTCGCACATCATGCCCAGGGTCATCAGCAGGAAACCGGTGTACTGCGGGTGACGGATATAACGGTAGATGCCAGTGGTAACCAGTTGACCTTCGCCATCCTGCTTGCTCCAGTACTGGCGGTAGATGCGCCGCCAGCCGAGGATGATCAGCACAGCCGCAACCAGATATAACACCACCGCCACTGTGGTACCGCTCAGACCAATCCACTGCACCAGAGTGTGCCCCCACAAAACGCCGTCTGGCAGGGTTTTGCCGAAGATCCAGGTCAGCACGTACATGCTCAAGGGCACCCCAAACATCTCGAGGGCCAGGGCCAGCACAAAGGCGCCATATACGCTGGCCGGTTTGCGCTGGCTTTTCTGATAAAAAGGCAAAAAGGCCAAAAAGACGATGAAGATCAGGAACCACACAACAACAGCCCACCATTGGCCAAAGTGTTCACGAACGGGATCGATACTCATGATAAAACCTCCTTGATTTCTAAATTTTTGGCTCTCTGGGAATTGCCGTGAAAAAGAAGTTAGGTGATGCTTCACGGTTGATCCCAAAGACTCAAATTTTTCTGTTTTGATTGTGTTTTGCAGTCCCCTCAGGGCCTACACCCATACAAATTTACAATTGCTCTTCCCGAGCGGGCAGCCACTGCACCGAGATGAGCGGCAAACCCAGGTCACGAATGCGGGTCAAAAGACCATACAGTGCAGACAGATCCATCACAAAACCGGTGATGCGGGTGGTGCCATCCGGCTGGCTGCAAAGCTGCATGCCTTCAAACCAGCCGGAACGGCTCGCATCCAAATGCCCCTCGACAATGATCTCGTATATTTCAGCGCCTGTTTTGAAGATGCGTTTTTGGATCATGATCATTGCCTGCTTGTGCTTCTATTCGAGTGAAGCCAGGAAAGCATCCACCATGTCCAGGCTCCAAAGATTGACATGGGAAGAAATGCTGACCAGTGCCAGCCCCTGGCGGCCTTCAAACAGCGCAGTTGCCGAGCGGTAAACCTGCTCCTGCGAATTCAGCCCTTCCTGGATGATCAAATTAACATCCTGGCCACGAATTTGTGCCGGGCGAATTTCAATCACATGCATCTGCCGGGGATCAATATTGCGGTCATCTTGCATGCCCAGGATTTTCTGCTCCATTTGCTCGAAGGTGAACGAACTGCCCTCTGGAGCCTGAAGCAGATAGATGTGGCTGCTTTCCACAGGCCCGGTCAGGCTGACCATTTGATAGTCCATCAATTCCACCGCGAATTGCTCGTGGTAGCTATCCGGCAGGGTGTAGCTGGCGATCTTGTCCGCCACGGTGCGGATGTCGTCAGAATTGGCTTCATACTGCAAGGTGGAACATCCGGTCATGCCCAGGCTGAGGGCGGTCAGGGTTGAAAAGATAATGACGAATTTGGAAACAGAATGTGTTTTCATGGGTGAACCTCCGAAAAATTGGTTTGTTTGGTGTCAACAATCCAAATATACAACCCGGAGGTTAGGGTTGTGACCTATCGAAAGTTAGGTTTTTTGGGGAAAGGGAGGGAAGACTGAAGCTAGATCAGACCCAGTTCGCGTGCTTTGGCAATTGCCTCAGTGCGCCGGCTAACCCCCAGTTTGGCGAAAACATGGTGCATATGCCACTTGGTCGTGCCGACAGTGATATACAGACGCTCGGCAATATCCGCGTTGCTCAGCCCGGCAGCCACCAGACGCAAGATATCAAGCTCGCGCGCGGTAGGCGGGTCGATCAAAATATTGTCCGTGCGACGGGGGCTTTCAGCAGAAACAGAGATGGCATGGATGAAGTGCGGGAAGCGCGGATGCAGCTTCTCCAGCAATGGGGCCAGGCTGGCCCTTTCCTGAAAGAAAAGCTGGCGGTGTTGGATAGGTACGGCCGCTTCGAGGGCCGCGGCAAGAGCTTCCAGGGCTTGCGAGGTTTTGCCAAGCGTCTGCCAAGCCAGCGCCTTGTCACGCATCACACGCATCCAGTCCAGGCGGCGTTCAACAGCCAGGGTCAGGCCTTCCAGCTCGTCCAGGATCGCCAGCGCTTCATCGCCCCGTCCGCTTTCGGCCAGCACGCGCACATGCAGCAGGATACTGGCCAGATAAGGCAGTTGATCGGCGAGCGAACCTTGCAAGGGGTGTCTGGCCGTCCACTGGCGGGCGGGCTGCGCATCTCCGGCGTACCAGTGCATCCAGGCAGCCAGCAAGTCCATATATTCAGCCACGGCCGTCAGCCCGGCTTTGGCCGCCTGACGCTGCGTTTCCCGGTTGAGTGCCAGCGCCTCCTCCGTGCGCCCTTCGTCAACCAGCAGCCATTGCAGCGTTTGGTTGGCAGGCGATGCCAGGATATGGTACAACCCGAGACGTTGGACAAGATTGATGCTCTGGGTAAGAGCGGCATAAGCTTCGTCCAGCTCGCCGGTTTGATACCGCAAACAACCCAGCGCCAGCAGGGGAATGCCCGCCAGCAGGCCAGGCTTGCCGTCCGGGTTGGAATGGCGGGCAATGCCCTCCAGACACAACTCGATGGCCCCGGCACTCTCGCCCAAATTGTTGAGCAGGAAAGCCAGATTGTTGCGCAGGATGAGGGCCGTAACGGAGCTGCCGGTTGACTCGGCCAGAGCCAGGCCTTCCTCAAAGCTGTGCCTGGCTTGCCCGCCTTGACCGGCCCCGATTTGCGCCTGACCCAAAGCCAGCAAGAGCAGCGGCAGAAAGAACGGATACTGCCCGGCCATCAAGCCATAGGCTTGCTGCATTTGCTCCAGATCGATCCTGTGCCCAACCGTAGACGGCATCCAGGCCTGCAAACCCAACAACAAACCGGCCAGCGGGCGGGTTTCCTGGTCAGCCAGCAGATCATCCAGCCCATGCGTGGCGCCTTGCAGCTTTTGCACCCACCCGGCTGCCTCGCGGAAACGGCCATTGTAAATCAGAAACCAGGCCCGCAACACAGAAAGATAGGGGTCGCCCAGCAAGGCGGCTTCGGGCAGGGCATCCAGCCAGCGCAGCACCTCGATCAAATGCCCGCTTTCGGCGGCCGGGATGGCTGCCTGGCGGATAAGGATACAGGTCAGATCGAGATCACCGCTGTCAAAGGCGACCTGTACCGCCTCCACCGGCCGATCATGTTCGCCCAGCCACAGCGCTGCACGGCGTTGAATAACCTGCTGCTCAGCAGGATCAATTTCACTGCGCAAAATATCGGCCATCAGGTGATGGTAGCGAAACCAGGTGCGACTGTCATCCAGCGCCACCAGAAAGAGATTGGCTGCTTCCATGCGGGCCAGCATCTCCCGGCTGTGAGTGGTATCCAGAACAGCATCCAGCAGCTCTGGACAAAAACGATCAAGGACTGCCGAACGGTGCAGGAAAGCTCGCAGATCATCTGCCAGGCGGGAGAGGACTTCTTCGGCCAGATAATCGATCACAAAACGATGCGAGCCGCTGAAATCCCGGATGAATTGCACCGGGTCAGAACATTCCTGCAATGAAAGAGCTGCCAGATGCAAACCCACTGCCCAGCCTTCGGTGCGGGCGGCCAGGTCATCCACTTCGGTTTTCTCCAGGGTCAGTCTCAAAACATCCCGCAGCAATTGACCAGCCTCTTCCGGCGCGAAGCTCAAGTCGCGCTGGCGGATTTCGAGCATCTGGCGGCGGGCACGCAGGCGCGGCAAGTTCAGCGGCGGATCTTCACGGGAGAGGAGCGCCAGGCGCAGCTGCGGCGGCTGGTGGTCCAGCAAATATTGCAGCAAAGTATGGATCTGCGGATTGTGCAACAAATGATAATCATCCAGCACCAGCAGGATGGGATGTTCAGCCTGAGCGATATGGTTGACCATCTCGGCAGTCAACATCTCAAGATTGGCTGGCTGGGGGGCGTTCAACGCCCAAAGCAATTCTTCCAGAATGGGAAGCTGTTTTTTAAGGGCCAGCACAGTGTACTGGAAGAAGCGGGCCGGATCATTGTCTTCCTCGTCCAGGGCCAGCCAGGCCGTCCGGATTTGGCGATCGGCAACCCACTCCGAGAGCAGGGAGGTCTTGCCATACCCTGGCGGGGCCGAAAGCAGGATCAACTGCCGGCCGCTATGCCAGGCGTCATCCAGCGCATCAGACAGGCGCGGGCGGGTAACCAACCCTTGCTGTGCGGGCGGAAGGAAAAGTTTGGTGGCGAGGAACATGATGCAGCCATTATAACAAAATGGGCGTCGGGATGAAGGATTTGGGACTGGCGATTCTGGTGACCCGCTGGCAAAACATGTTCAAAAGTGGCATAATCCATCCTGGCAGTTGATTTTTCTTTTGGAATATTGTTCCAAAATTTGGAAAGGATCAAAACGATGCGAAAGTCTCTGGCCTTAACGATATTCATCCTGTTGACACTCACCGCAGGGTGCCGCTCACAAAGCGGGCCTTCTGCTGACAATATCGTTCCCAGGTCTGAAGTTATCGAAATGCTATGCGGCGAAATGCCTGAAACCCAATGTCTGGATCGTGTCTGCGCTGACCATCAGGCCTGTCCGCTGCTCACAGCATTATCAGATGGGGCAGTGTTCAATTTTGTGGAAACCTATGCGCAATGCGGGGGCTGTAATACCCCGCTGTTTTTTCCCCAGGATGGCATCGGCAAATGCATCGAATACCAGGTTGAGAAAACAGACACTGGCTGGACGGTGACCTTTTGGGTTTCAGAGAACTGCAACTTTCGCCATGCCAACCCAACGGAAAGCCGGGTCAGCGTGGAAGTGGATGCGGCCGTCAAGAGAATTGCAGGCATCTCTCCGCCGGCAGCATATCTGCGCGACCCGCTGTACTGCCAGGCCAATGCCGATTGCCGTGATCTTTCGGGCAGCGGGGTGCCGTTCGTGGGCTGCGCCAACAACCTGCATGCGCCCCTTCATTGGTCCGGTTATGGCCCGAGAGAGCGGTGTGGGTGTAAAGCCGGACAATGCCTTGTCGAGTGACTTTTAAACTTTCCATCTTTTGGCCGTTTTCAGTGCCGTCACTGCTATTCTTTTTGACTATAATGAAGACTAGGGTTCAGGCCGCAGTTGTCTGCCGCCATCTGCTCTTGTATAATTTTTCTTTTTTTCGGATTGAATAAAGGACAATATCATGCCGGTAGAAATCAAGGAAGTAAAGAATTTAAGGGATTTGAAAGCTTTCATTCGTTTTCCCTATTGGCTGTACCGCGACAACCCCTGCTGGGTTCCCAACTTGGTCTCGGATGAAGTCAACACCCTGCGCCGGGACAGGAACCCCGCTTTTGATCACTGTGAGGCGCGCTATTGGCTGGCCTACTCGGACGGGAAGATCGTCGGGCGCATCGCTGCCATCCTCAACCACGCTCACATTGAGAAATGGGGTCAGCGCTATATGCGTTTTGGCTGGGTGGACTTCGTGGATGATCCGGCCGTGTCAGCGGCGCTGCTCAAAATGGTTGAGGATTGGGCAAACGAAAAAGGCATGACAGCCGTGCATGGCCCGCTGGGCTTCACCGACATGGACCGCGAAGGCATGCTGGTGGAGGGCTTTGAAGAGCTGGGAACCCTGGCAGCAATTTATAACCACCCCTATTACCTGCCCCACATGGAAAAGGCGGGTTATGTCAAGGACATCGACTGGGTGGAGTATGAAATCTATATGCCAGATGAGACCAATGAGACCATTGCCCGAGCCGCCGGTATCGTTCTGCGGCGCAACAAGCTGCATCTGCTGGAAGCGCGCAATAAAAAGGAACTGCTGCCCTATGTGCCGCAGATCTTTGACGTTCTGAACGAAGCCTACGAGCCTCTGTATGGGGTTGTGCACCTGACACAAAAACAGATTGAAGCTTATACCAAACAATACTTTGGATTCATTTCCACCGATTTTGTGCCCATTGTGCTCGATGAGAACAACCGCGTCGTGGCTTTTGGCATTGTCATGCCCTCCTTGTCGCGGGCACTACAACGCAGCGGAGGAAGACTGTTTCCCTTTGGCTTCATCCACTTGCTGCGGGCACTGAAAAAGAATGACAGGGCAGACCTGTATCTGGTGGCAGTCAGGAGCGAGTATCAGGGTAAGGCGGTCAATGCCATCTTGATGGACAAGATGCTCAAAGTATTCCGACAATACGGAATACGATCCGTGGAATCCAATCCTGAGCTGGAAAACAATGAACTGGTGCAGGCGCAGTGGAAATTCTTTGACAAGCGCCAGCACAAACGCCGCCGCTGTTTCATCAAACACCTGGATTCAGAAACAGGCCATGCAAATTGACACGTTGAAACTGGTATATTTTTCACCCACGGGCACCACGCGCACCATTTTGAAAGCTGTGGCTGAAGGTTTGCAGGCAGCACACAGTGAAACCATTGATCTCACTCCACCAGATGCCCGCAACCGCCAATCAGCGCAAATGGATCACCAACTGGCCCTGATCGGTATGCCGGTGTATGCCGGCCGCATCCCGGCCGAGGCCGCACAACGATTGCAGCGCGTGAAGGGCAATTGTACGCCGGCCGTGCTGGTGGTGGTGTATGGCAACCGCGCTTTTGAAGATGCCTTGCTGGAATTGTCTGATCTGGCAAACACAGCCGGCTTTATCCCCGTAGCTGGTGCCGCTTTCATCGGCGAACACTCCTATACTACCACCGAAAAACCCCTGGCAATGGGACGCCCGGATGCGCAAGACCTGACCCAGGCAGTGCAGTTTGGCAGGCAGGTTCGCAAAAAGCTGGCTGTTTTAAGCACTCTGGAACAATTGCCTGCTCTGGCGGTACCCGGCAATCATCCCTACCGCAATCCAATGCCGCCTTCCGATATTGCCCCGGTAACAGAGGAGGCGCTTTGCACCCTGTGCGGAGTGTGTGCCGAGGTCTGCCCGACCGGGGCAGTAACCGTCAACGGTAGTGTGCAAACCACAGGCCAGGATTGTATCGTGTGCTGTGCCTGCATCAAAAGCTGCCCAACCGGCGCACGAGTGATGCGTGATGAGCGCATCATCAGCCTTGCAGAACGCCTGTTCCGCACCTGCACAGAGCGCAAGCAGCCGGAGATCTTTCTATAAACAACTATGCATTGAACGCAATCAGATTCTGCTAAATTTTGGAAATGTCGTGCGAATGTCGTCCAGACGACATGGTCATTTTTGACTGCATCTCCTATGATAAAGAAAAACAAAAGGAGTTTGCAATGGATCAACCCGATCTTGGTTTAAAAGTTGCCGAAATGCGGCAGCAAAAAGGTCTCACCCAGGAGCAGCTTGCCGAATACTGCGAAGTCAGCACCCGTACCATCCAGCGCATTGAAAGCGGCGAGGTGGAACCGCGCCCATTCACCCGCAACAGTCTCAGTAATATCCTCGATTTCAATTTCAATGAGAGCAGTCTCAGCAACGAAAATTTCTGGCTGGCAGCTTTGCATCTTAGCAGCGTTTTTTGCATCGTGCTCATCCCGCTTTTGATCTGGTCGGCAAAGAAAAAGCAAAGTTACAAGATCGACCGGCACGGGCGGGACGTGCTTAACTTCCAGATCACAACCACCCTGGTGCTGTTTGCCGGAGCAGCCTTTTTGATCTTCGGGCTGCCCCTGCTGGCGATGATGACCTTCAGAGAACCCGGACAACCTGATTTGCTTCTGATGGGGATTTTTCCCTTCATCGGCATGTGGATCATGGCGGCAATTGGCATATTCTGTTTCAGCCAGGGCGTGATCAACACGATCCGCGTGTTGACCGACAAACCGCACAAGTATTTACTAAGCCTCCCTTTTCTCAAGTAAGCCATTCTTTTCTCGAAATCAAACCTGTGACTTCGGCAAGCTCAGTGCACGGTTTGATCATCAAAACACCGCACCTGTAATCCGGGGTGCGGTGACTGGCTGGCCGAGCCTGCCGAGGCATCTCCTGCCATGTCTGCCAATATGGACGCTGCAAACCCTCAGTCTGAAAAATCCAGGCTTTCCAGTTCCTCCCAGCGTTGATAAGCAGTCGCCAGTTCTGTCCCCAGTTCCTTCAACCGGCTGGCAGCCTGGGCAATAGCCGTTTCCTCCTGCTGGTAAAATTCAGGAGAGGCCATGGCTGTTACCAGTTGATGCTGCTCACCCTCCAGTTGCTCAATGCGCTGGGGCAGTTCGGCCAGCTCGCGCTGCTGCGCCTGCAGGGTGCGCTTCTCATTGTAGCTGAGCTTGCGCGGCGCGCTCCCGGCGAGTTTGTCCTCCATCGGGGCGGCGGGTTTGCGTGCCCGGCTTTCGACCGCCACAGGCGTTTCATTCTCTGCGCACCAGCGCAGCCAGTCATCATAATCCCCTGCAAATTCCTGCACCTGCCCACTACCGTCCAGAACCAGCAAGCTGGTCACCAGATTGTTGAGGAAGGCGCGGTCATGGCTGACCAGCAGCAGCGTGCCGGGGTAATCCAGCAGCAGGTCTTCAAGCACTTCCAGCGTATCAATATCCAGATCGTTGGTCGGTTCATCCAGAATGAGCAGGTTGGCCGGTTGGGCCAACAGGCGCGCCAGCAGCAAGCGGTTGCGCTCGCCGCCCGAAAGGGCGCTGATGGGGGCATGCACCCGCTCCGGCTCAAACAGAAAATCCTGCAAGTAACTGATCAGGGCACGTTCTTTGCCGTTGATCGTAATCGTGTCACGTCCCTGTCCAACGTTATTGAGCACAGACTGGCTCTCGTCCAGTTGGGCGCGCAGCTGGTCAAAATAGGCCACCTCCAGATTTACGCCCAGCCGCAGGCTGCCCGCCTGCGGGGCAAGCTCGCCGATCAGCAGGCGCAGCAGGGTGGTCTTGCCAGAGCCGTTGGGACCGAGGATGCCGACCTTGTCACCACGCTGGATGGTAGTGGTGAAATTACGCAGCACAGGACGCCCGTCGTACGCAAAGCACACGCCCTCGGCTTCGGTCACCAGCCGCCCGGAGCGCCGGTCAGCCTGGATCTGCATGCGCACTTTGCCTGGCCGTTCGCGCCGCTCGCGGCGCATCTCACGCAGGCGCTGCAAGGCGCGCACGCGGCCTTCGTTACGTGTGCGGCGCGCTTCAATGCCGCGCCGAATCCAGGCTTCTTCCTGGGCCAGCTTCTTGTCAAACAGGGCATTCTGGGTCTGCTCAGATGCGAGCATGGCCTCTTTACGTTCGATGAAGGTTGGATAGTCACAGTTCCAGTCGAACAATCGTCCGCGGTCCAGTTCGATGATGCGCTTTGCCAGTCTTTGCAGAAAAACCCGGTCATGAGTCACAAAGACCAGCGCACCATTCCAGCGCGCCAGAAAATCTTCCAGCCAGCGGATCGATTCAATGTCCAGGTGATTGGTGGGTTCATCCAGCAGGAGCAGGTCCGGACTGCATACCAGGCCGCGCGCCAGCAGCACGCGGCGCTTCATACCCGCCGAAAGGGTGTCAAATTCAGCATGCGGGTTGAGCTGCATGCGCGAAAGCATGTTCTCCACCTGAAGCTGTCGCTGCCAGGGAGCATCGCGTTCTTCCGGGGTGAGGGGAATGCCGTCCAGGCCGCCAGCGACGATTTCGCTCACCAGGCCGCCCATGCCCTGCGGCACTTCCTGCGGCAGGTAGGCCAGGCGCAAATCTTGCTGACGGGCAATGCTGCCGCTATCGGGGGCAGTCTCGCCGCTGAGTAATTTCAGCAGGCTGGTCTTGCCCATGCCATTGCGGCCCAGCAGACCCAGCCGCTCGCCGGCTTCTACTTGCAGATTGATCTCTTCCAGAAGCAGCGGCCCGCCAAAACCCAGGCTCACTTCCTGCATGCTGATAAGTGCCATGATCCATTTTCCTTTGCGCAAGCAAATATACTACAAAATCAAAGATTGAGGATGAGTTGAACGGGGAATCAACATGGCTTTCTCAAAGTTAATTTTCCATTTGTTTCTTTTATTGATGGCACAAGGCCGGACGAAAGACGGTCTGTGCATCACCAGGGTTTTTTCACCCCACCCCTCGAACTCCCCTCCCCGCTGCTTTCGTGACGAATCCCAATTCATTCTTCTGCGGAAAGGGGAGCTTTTTGTGCGGTGTTGAGCAGCGGCGAAGCCGCTGCTCAACACCGCACGTTTCTTTTCCTCCCCCGGCCTATGAAG
>JAGVAB010000075.1 GCA_020060485.1 Anaerolineales bacterium | reverse complement strand
TTGAGCAGCGGCTTCGCCGCTGCTCAACACCGCACGTTTCTTTTCCTCCCCCGGCCTATGAAGTCTGATCTACAAATCCAATCCGTGCCGGGGGAGGAACCCATTATCATCAGCATTTTGCATCTAATTTGATCTGGATGACCTTCACTGTTTTGGAAAATCGTAAATGTCAAGCTTTCTTGACAATGCCATGAAACATGAGGAGAATCAAAAACCTGTGGCCAGACAACCGCCACAAGCTGACACGCCCGTTCACTTTCCAGTCTATTGCTCCAACACTTCTTTCACATTGAAGAACTCTGTTGCCACCTGTTCAATATCCGCCAGGGTGCTCATTTGTCCTGCCACAGCTTTCATTTCAATCCGCCGGCAAAGGGCGGTCATCAAATGCGCCCCAAAAATGGCGCTGCTGGATTTGAGGGCATGCGAGATGCGCATCAGGGACGGCAGATCATTTTCCTGGATTGCCTTGCGCATTTCTTCGATCTGTATTGGGGCGGTGCTCAGGAAAACTTCAATCAGACGATTGGCCCCCGAACCATAGCGTTCCATCAACTCCTGCACTTTGGCGGTCTCCAACACCAGGCTGCCCGTCTTGGGCAGAAAATCCTGGCGCTGGTCCAGAGCAGCCACATAAGGCCGTTGGCTCAAAGCGGACATCAAGGCTTCGATCTGGATCGGCTTGCTGATGTAATCATCCATCCCGGCTTCAATGCACTTTTCTGCGTCCTCCTGGAAGGCATAAGCCGTCATGGCAATGATGCGCAAGTTGGGGTACCCGGGCTGCAAACTGCGGATCTTTTCAGTGGCTTCCAGACCATCCATTTCTGGCATCTGAATATCCATCAGCACCACATCATATTCGTTTTCTTCCAGCGCCTGTAACACTTCCACCCCGTTTTCAACGATCTCGGCCTGGTAACCGAGGCGCTCCAGGATGTACAACAACACTTTTTGATTGACCGGGTTGTCCTCTGCCGCCAAAAGGCGCAGCGGATATTCCCTGGCGAAGTTTGAATCGATCGAATCAGTGATTGTGATCGGCTTGACCCGGGTGCCTTCTTTCTTCGGCCCTACCAGGCTGATCATCACATCATGCAATTGGGAAGATTTCACCGGCTTGGTCAGGTAGGCAAAAAGCTTGTCCAACGAGCGCGCATTCTGGTAATGGCTCAACGAGGTCAAAATGACGATCGGCAGATTCTGAAATACGGGCTGCTTACGGATCTCTCCCGCCAGTTCCAACCCATCCATTCCCGGCATCTGCATGTCCAGAATGGCAAGATCGAAGGACGTGTCCTGTTTCAACAGAGACAGTGCCGCAGGGCCGGACTCAGCGCTCAACGGGATCAAGCCCCAAGATTGCAGTTGTTTGGAAAGCACAAAGCGGTTGGTGTCATTGTCATCAACGATCAACACCCGCTTATTCTTGAAGATACTTTCATCAGCAACAGGCTTTGAAGATGGGCGCACGTGGGCTACGGTGGCCGCCACGGTGAAGTGGAAGTTGGAGCCTTTGCCTTCCTCGCTCTCGGCCCAAATCCTGCCGCCCATCATCTCCACCAGCCGGCTGCTGATCGCCAGTCCCAGGCCGGTGCCGCCATATTTGCGGGTGGTTGAACTATCCACTTGCGAGAAAGAGATAAACAGGCGGTCCATACGATCAGCCGGAATGCCAATACCGGTATCCCGCACCGAGAAGTGGATCTCATATTTGTACTTGGAAATAGCCTTGCTGTCTACCGAAACATATACCTCGCCCTGGTTGGTGAACTTGACTGCATTGGTCAACAAATTCACCAACACCTGCCGCAGACGCACCACATCGCCCAGAATGGCACTTGGCACATTCTCATCGATCCCATATACCAGATCGATCGGTTTGTTGTGTGCCTTGGGTGCCACAATATCCAGCGACTCTTCCACACAGGTGCGGATGCTGAACGGTTCGTTTTCTATCTCCATCCGCCCGGCTTCGATCTTGGAGAAATCCAAGATGTCATTGATCACGGTCAACAATGAATCGCCGCTGGTGCGGATGGTTTCCACAAAATCCACCTGGTCGGCATCCAGGCTGGTATCGCGCAGCAAATTGACCATGCCGATGATGGCATTCAACGGGGTGCGGATTTCATGGCTCATATTGGCCAGGAATTGCGACTTGGCCCGCGTCGCCAGTTCGGCCACTTCTTTAGCCTGGCGCAGACGTTCTTCCATCTTCTTGCGTTCGGATATATCGATCACCGAGACAAAAACCTTGCCCCACGTATTTTCATATCCGGGAGCCACTTGCAGCCGCCAGGCGGTATGCATTTTGTCCCCCTTCAGGTCACGCTGATCACTTTCGGTATCGAAACGCAGCGCGCCGCCCGCCAAAGCAACCAACTCCGCGATGAATGCCGGAATGCTTTCGTCCTGCAGCATCGTTGGCAGCATCTCATAAACCTCTTCCTTGGAAGATGAACCAGCCATCTCCAGCGTGGCTTGATTGACATTGATCACTTTGACGGCCTGAATACAGCGTCGCACATCTTCAGGGTGTTCTTCAAAATAGGCCTGCAAATCCTTCACGCCGGATTCAAGCAGCTCATCCAGATAGCGTTTAACCTCGGTGAAATCCTCTTCCCACAGGGCAGTGGGAGAGTCTTCAAACAAACTGCGGTACTGCAGCGCCCGCTCCTGGATGACGTCCTCTGCCCTTTTGCGATCGGTCAGGTCTTCCAGCAGCACAATAACCCCAATCTGTTCACGCCGGGCATTGAACTGTGGCACAATGTGCAGCCGCAAATAAAAAGCCTGCTTGTTTAGCGAGATATACCAGGTGTTGATATCTTGTGGACGGCCTTCTTCCAACACAGTCCGCAGGGGCAGATCCAGTTGTGCCTTCACCACGCCGGGCAGCTTGAGGATATTCCCCACCAAATTCGCAGACGACTCGGGCAAACCCAAAATATGGCGGGCGGTGGGGTTAACTTCCACCATCTCACCCTGCATGTCAATCAAAACGATCCCGGTGGGCACCTGCTGCATCAATACCCGCAGCCGCTCTTCGGATTCCTGCAATGCTTGCAGCATTTGCCGCCGGTTGCTGATATCATGGATGATGGACAGGATGCATACCTGGCCTTCCACTTCCAGGCTGCGGGCCGAGATCTGCACATCCGTCAACTTTCCATCTTTGCGGCAAATGCAGGCCTCAAAATTTTGCACCTGCCCTTCCTGTTCCACAAGCTTCAGGAATTGCTCTTTCTGCTCCGGCACCACCCAGATGTTCAATTGGGTCAGTTTTGTGCTGGAAACCTCATCTGCGTCATAACCTGTCAATTGCAGAAAGGCATCATTGAACTCCAGGCACTGGTCATCGGCCACGCGCGTGATGGCAATCGCATCCGGCGAGGTGAAAAAAGCCTTGGAGAATTTATCTTCTGAAACCTGCAAAGCCGTTTCGATGCGCTTGCTCGCCGTCACATCGTTATACAACACCAGCAGATCACTTTGTCCCGTTTCCACCTGAACCGGCACACAAAACGCCTCCACATCCACCAGCCGGCCATCTTTTGCTTGTCGCTGGCCAAAGACATGGATCTTTTCTCCCTGGCGGGCACGCGCGAAGATATGATCAGGGGCATTGTGCTGACTGGGCAAAGCGATCAAATCATCCAGCGTCTTACCCCTGGCTTCGGCATCGCTGTAACCGAACAGCTTTTCAAATGCCGGGTTGACCTCCCGGATATGATCGCTTCCGTCCATAGTGACAATGGCCAGCGGGCTGTGATCGACCAGCGCCTGGTAGTACTGCTTTTCCTGCATGATGGCAGCCGTGCGTTTGGTCACCTGCTGCTCAAAAGATGAGCGCACCGAAACCAGCTCGCGGTTGCGTTTCTCAAGCGTATCCCGCATTTGGGTAGCGTGAATAATGGTCTGTGAAAGGCCTGCTGAAAACATCAGTACCATCACCAGATAGGCATATTCGATCAAATAAGGAAACAGATAAATATCGGAGCTGACAGCCGTATCACTCACCCCGGCCAGGAACAGCAAGAGCATGCCCAAAAGCAGCCGCCAGGACCCCGGGCGCTGACCGCGGCGTATAACCCTTACGATGATTCCGAAAATATACAACGAAACCAGGATGCCAAGCAGACTTTCTACCTGCGTCACCACACCTGGCATGACCTCGTAATAAGTGATGGTCAGGTCAAAAGGAAGAATCATGCTTTTAATGACGGGATTGTTAACCAGCAGCGTCAGATCGCTGCGGTCATAAAACTGAAACACAGACAGCGCCAGGCTAAGCAGGGTCAGAATGATGGATACAGCCTTCGCGTTCAGCCGGGCGTAAAAAACAGTGAACCACAACAAACTGGTTGTGATCAGCGGCAAAACCACCAGTTGCAGCCGCTGCCATACAATCCCCTCTTGCAGCGAATTGGCATTATACAACCCCACACAAAACACGGCATAGATGCTGACAAAAAAACTGGTCAGGGCCATCATCAGGTTTTCGAGACGCTGCGGTCTTCCAAAGAAGATCATCAGATAGTAAACGCCCACAGAAAAAGCGACGCCCACCACCATCAACGCAGGTGCCGAAACAATACTGATCATAAGATCATCCCCAAAACCAAGGCCATTAACAAAACCCCTTTGCGGTTATACAACCCAAAACAGCAAGCGCTTTTCCTGTACGCTGCCCTGTGCATATTGCTGCAAGTTCTATACCGGTTTTTCAAACACACCAAAGCCATTTCCCCGAAATGGCCGCTTCTCCTTAATTTCACCCTCCGCTTTGAGTATAACCCGTTCAATTTATCAAGTCAAATCCCCCAGGGCGTTCTTAACCCAACCATAATCTGATGTGTTCTTAACCTTTTTGTTCAATCTGTTTGTTCAATCCACATGTAGTTTGGGTATACTTAATTCACACCATCATCAAGAATTGCAAGGAAATCCATACATGTCCAAAAATAAGAAACTGAAATTGATCCATGCAACCGGATCACATCTCGACATCGGTCGGCAAATCGGCGAGGCCTGTGCCGAACAGGTGCGCCACAGCATCGAAAACGGGCACAAAATGATCCGGGATGCCTTTGATGATCTCCAGCTCAATTGGAAAGGCGCCCGCATCCAGGCCCGCAAATACATCCCTTTCGCCGAGGAGCGTTACCCAAAATATGTCGACGAAATGCGCGGCATTGCTGAAGGGGCCGATGTCAAATTTGACGATATCGCCGTGCTGAATGTGATGGAAGGCGTGGTGACCGACGCCCTGCACCTTTCCAAGTGCACCAGCATGGCCGTCAACCAGGAGCGTACAGTGGATGGCAGCGTTCTGGTGGCTCACAACGAGGACTGGGTGCCCGAGGATGAACCGGACGTGTTCATCCTGCGCGTCCAACCGGATGATGAACCAGCATTTCTGTCCATGACCTATGGCGGGCTGCTGCCCAACATCGGCTTCAACGAGCATGGCATTGCCCAATGTTGCGACTCCGTCACCACGATTGACAAACGCATCGGTGTGCCCCGCATCCTCGTCTCGCGGGCCGTGCTGGCTGCCACAACCCCTGGTGAGGCCATCAGCCGCATGCTGATCCCCCAGCGGGCAGCTGGTTACAATCATCTGCTGGTGCACGAAAGCGGCGAATTATACTCGGTGGAGGTCTCCGCCCGCAATTTTGCCCTGCTCTATGGCAGCCAGGGATACATGGTGCACACCAACCATTATCTCGACCGCGAAATGCAAAAGATCGAGGACGAACCGGATGAACTGATCAACACCCGTGTACGTTACTGGCGCGCCTATCGTCTAGTACAGCAAGTCAACCAGCACAGCATCGAGTCCTTGCAGCACATTCAAAAGGACCATATCAATTTTCCCGATTCGATCTGCCGCCATGAAGACAAACAGGGCGCAACCCTGGAAAGGGAAAAGACCATCGTGTCACTGGTCATCGACCTGACCCATCGCCAGTTGCATGCCGCCTGGGGCAACCCCTGCGAACACAAATACCAGGCCTTCTCGCTGGATGTAGACCCATCCGCCTGATGACCCCCACCACCTCCTCTTCCACGGCAAATTTCAGAGACCAACCAAAAATCCCCCGGCCGGGGGATTTTTGGTTGAACCAAGCCTGACAGCGATCATTCGGGATATGTGCCAAACACATGATCCCACAGTGGAGAAGAAACCCCAAAGCGCTGGTTTGGCGTTTGAAAATGATGATGCATGTGATGGCGGCGGATCATCTTCCAGTAGCCTGAGCGCATTTGAAAGTGATGAATAGAATAGTGCAGCATGTCATAGGTCAAATAGCCGCTGATGAAACCGGCGAACATCGGCCCAACCAAAAATGACCGGCCCAGGAGCACATCCAGTACCAACCAAAACAGCCCATAAAACACGGCTGCCAGCGGAATGCTCAACACCGGCGGCATCACCAGGCGGGTCTTGCTGCGCGGCTGGGCATGATGCACCCCGTGAAACAGGAAGAAAATGCGCTCCTGGCGCGGCGTGCTGGCCGGGTAATGGAACAGGAAGCGGTGCAGCACATACTCGGACAATGTCCAAATGAACAATCCCAGCAGCCATACCAGCGCAAGCCATGCCCAATTGCTGCCAATTGGCCGCAGGGCAGCCCCGCGCCACAGGCCATAAGCCACCACAGGCAACCAGATCAGCAGCACCACCAACGGGTGAATATGGGTGAAGAATTCCATAAAATCAGATTTGAACAGCCGGATCGGCTCATCACTGGTATTGATCTCATGCGAGGGCATACCCGCCTCCTTATCTTCAAACACATCACTAACCGGAAAGAAATCAGTATAGCATACTGTCAACGCACCAAAAGTTCCAGTACTTCGACCCGTACCATCAACTCTGTGATAATCGCCTCCAGTGAACCAAGCCTGACCTGGGAAGTCACCAATGCCTGCTGCAAGGCAGCGATGCGCGCCAGCGATACCGCCTGCCCGATCGCCAGCAAAACAATTGCCAGCCATAACCACAACGTCCTCAGCGGTCTGGATTTCCGTGTAACACCAGCATCCGCAGCCGCCAGTACTGGTTCCAGCACAATGCTCTCAGGCTGCCCAACCGGCGCTGCCGGCGTCTCTTCCAATGACTCACTCTGTTCATCAATCTGCGCTGCGTCTGGAACCACACCGGCCACCAGCCAGTCTTCAAACGCCCGCAGGATGATCTCGTCACAATCCCTGCCGGCCAGCAGCTCGCCCAACGCCTGCAAGGCGGGCCTGTTATCCGGGTTGATCTCCACCACAAATTCCAGGCATTTTTCCTGTTCTTCCCGTCCGGGTTTGCAGGCGGCCAACAGCAGCCAGGCATACTGATTTCTGGGTTCCTTGCGGATCAAACCTGTCAACAACCGCTCAGCTGTGCGGTGATCCCCGTGGCGAATGAACTGGTAGGCTGTTGACAACAAAGATTCTTTGGGCATGGTTTCCTTCCTGTATCTCAATAACCATCATACACGAAACACCGGTTTCCTTCCAGCACACAAATCATAAACAACCTTGGCCGAAAACGCAAGCTGGCTTTTCTCTGTGCACAGGCAGCAAACAAATTCCGCAGAAGTCTGTCAAACATCTTTTTCACGGCAAATCCTGGTTGCTCGTCAAAAAAACGGCACAGGCGGCTTGCATTGTATGATATAATCCGCCCCGGTGATGGAGTTCACCTTAACCGCGCAACGCTGATGACTCCTGCGAAGAATACTTTGCGGGAGTTATTTTATTGCCTGGAGGCTGCTGATGATTACCAGTATTGGATTAATGCTCATTTTGGGTCTGGCTACCAATGCCCTCTTCAACCGAATGAAGCTGCCCGGGCTGTTGGGCATGCTGCTGCTGGGCATCGTTCTTGGACCTTATGCACTCAACTGGCTTTCACCGGGTTTGCTGGCCATCTCGGCTGAATTACGCAAATTTGCCCTGATCGTGATCCTCTTGCGGGCCGGCCTGGGTATCAGCAAAACCGAGCTGAAAAAAGTGGGACTTTCGGCTGTCAAGTTCAGCTGCATCCCCGGACTGTTTGAAGGCTTTACCATCGCTTTCCTGGCAACCCGCCTTTTGGGCTTCTCTTTTATTGAGGGCGGTATTCTGGGCTTCATTCTGGCGGCGGTTTCGCCGGCCATCGTGGTGCCGCAAATGCTGCACCTTTCTGAAACCAGGCTGGGCACCAACAAAGGCATCCCCACCCTGATCCTGGCGGGAGCATCCATTGATGATGTTTTTGCCATCACCATCTTCACTACCTTTTTGGGCCTGTATAGCGGCAGTCAGGCCAATATTGGCGTGCAGATACTGGGCATTCCCATTTCTATCATTTTGGGGATTGTCATTGGCCTGCTCAGCGGGCTGGCATTGGCCTACAGTTTCACCCGCTTCCACATGCGCGACACCAAAAAAGTACTGTATATCCTTGGTATTGCCATCCTGCTTACCGCCATCGAAGGCTGGTTGAAAGACAAGGTGGAGATCGCCTCCCTGCTGGGAGTGATGACCCTGGGCTTCATCCTGCTGGAGAAGAAACCTGTGGTTGCCCGGCGTCTTTCCCAAAAATTCAACAAAATTTGGGTGCTGGCCGAGGTCTTTCTGTTCGTTCTGGTGGGGGCGCAGGTCAATGTGAGCGTGGCGCTGAATGCCGGTTTGATGGGCGTCCTGATCGTCCTGATCGGTTTGCTGGGACGCAGCCTGGGGGTGCTGATCGCCACCATGGGAGCAGGCTTGAACTGGAAGGAACGTCTTTTCTGTACGATCGCCTATACCCCCAAAGCCACGGTGCAAGCCGCCATCGGCGCCATCCCGCTCAGTCTGGGCATCGCCTCCGGGGAGCTCATTCTGGCCATTGCTGTGGTGGCGATCCTGTTCACGGCTCCGCTGGGAGCCATTGGCATGCAAAAGGCGGCGCCTCTCTTACTAACCGCAGAGACTGAAAAATCGAGTGCGCTGGCAGATGCCAACCCGCATGCAGCCGCCAGCGGCTAAGGCCCCCTATCCGGGATGGTCAAAATTTTTTCATTGACCAAACAAAAATATTTTGATATAATCATGGGCGCTTGAAATGGCCCATTAGCTCAATTTGGCAGAGCAGCTGACTCTTAATCAGCGTGTTGAGGGTTCGAGTCCCCCATGGGTCACCAAGTTAAAGCCTCGGATAATTCCGGGGCTTTTCTCGTGTTGAGTGCCCCCGGAAGGGGATGATATTCTAGTCCCCATGGGCACTTAAAGAACGCACCCTGAGCTTGTCGAAGGGTGCTGTTTTCTTTTGTCATCCAGACACCATCGAGGTGCAAGTTTTAACCACCCGGCATTCTAACTGCCATGACTTTACCCGGCAGAGATTGCCACGGCCCGAGAAAAAACGCCAGGGTTTCGCGATGCCAGTTTGTGATTTGCTTCCATCCTTTAACATTCCTGAAATTCAACCTTGAAATTTATTAAAAAAGATGTATGATAAATATATAAATTACCTATTTGTTTATTTGTTCACTTAATAGTGGAGATCATGAGAAAGAAAATTGAACTGGAGCTGATCTATCAGGCCGCCCTGCAAAACTTCGCAAAATACGGCCTCAGGAAAACCACCCTCAATGACATCGCCAGCGACCTGGGGGTAACCAAGAGCAATCTTTACCGCTACACCCAAAACAAGGAAAGCTTGTATCGCGAGGCGGTTTCCTATGCCCTGAGAAACTGGCAGGATCGCACAAAAAAAGCTCTGATGACCATCCAGTCTCCTCGCGAGCAATTGATTACCCTGTGTAAAAGCGCATATACCTACCTGTCTGAAGATGATATTTTCTGTGAAATCTTAAAAAACGACCCGGACATTTTCCCCATGTTCCCGGTACATGATGATTATGAAGAGATCAACGCCGAATCCATCCAGATGTTAAAAACCATCATCCAGAACGGCATCAATCAGGGAGAATTTCGCAGCCTGGATGCGGACCAAATTGCCATGGTGTTCTTTGCCATTTACAAAATGTTCATCATCCAAACCTACATTCGGGCTGACGAGCATTACATGTCCAGGGTGTTCGAAGAAACCCTCGATCTTTTAACCAAAGGCTTGTTTAAGGATCAGAGCGATTCTTAATTTCACTACCATCATCAAAAGGAGAAATGGAATGTCTGAAAAACTGGTTTATCTTTCACCTGAATGGGCGCAAGAGGTAGATCGCCGTCTGCGCAACGAACTTGATCCAGAGAAAATGAACAACCTGTCCTCCTCCATGAACAACCGTTACACCAATTGCAAAGGCGGAGAAGATCAATTCTTTTTTGTCGAATTCACAGACGGCGTTGTATCCTCTGTCCAGGTAGGAACCGGAGTTGGCCCGGCCGCTGAATTTACCATCTCTGGCGACTATGACATATTTGCCCAGATTTCGCAGGCAACGCTGGGCGCCCAGCGCGCACTGATGACCGGCCAATTGAAACTCAAGGGCAACATGGTCAAAGCATTAAAACTGGCCTCCCTGGTTGACAGGATCAACAAAGTCGTAGCCACTATCCCCACAGAATTCTAGATGAGGTATGCTCATGTCCACGCCAAATACAACCGATCGTTACTTCATTGATTTTCCTGCTCGCATTCAAAAAATTCAGCAAGAAATGGCAGCCCATAACCTGGATGTTTATCTGGGATCCCGCCTGCGCACACTATCCTGGACAACCGATGCTTTCTTCCCCTGGCGCTCTTTCATCGTTATTCCTGCTGAAGGGCTTCCCACGGCTTTCACATTTGTGATTGATGCTGCCCGCACAGCAGATGATTCCTGGTTGGATGAAGACCATGTGCTGGGATTTGTCCCGATGGGTGGGCAGGACCAGATCTCACTGATCTCGGATTTCATCAAGGACCTTCTGCCACATGACAAAGGCCGGATTGGCATTGAAAGCGGCATGTCGAATTACCTGCCCGAAGGCAACCTCACGCATTTTGAATATGAACAATTCAAAGCAGCTTTGGAACCCTGCGAACTGGTCAATGCGCATACCATCGTTGACAAACTTGCCCTCATCAAAGACTCGGGAACAATCAACCGCTTCCGCGAAGCATCCCGCATTGTCGACATCGGACATCAGGCTGTCTTTGAGACCATTAAA
This sequence comes from Anaerolineales bacterium, assembly GCA_020060485.1. Next base: position 65,113 of record JAGVAB010000075.1, on the reverse strand, counting down.
GATGGCGGCTGGAAAGGTATGACCGAAACGGAAATTGCCGGGCTTGCCGGGTATGCCATGCGAAAGGCTGGCAGTGTGTGGGAATGGTCATTCACAGGCGGCAACGAAATTGCAGCCGGGTATCGTACCGGTCTTGCAGGCGGCGCTTGCACACCCGCATCCACCAAGCCGCTCGCTGCCGGTGAACCTCTCATGGTCGATATCCATGCAATGTTCAAGCTTTGTTTGGGCGATCATTCCCATAACTACCTGATTGGCCCGGCCTCCGACCGCCAGCGCTGGCATGCCAGGAACTTCATTGACATTGTTGACCTCACCTTGAAAACCTACCGGGCTGGCATTACCCCATCCGGTCTGGCGGCTGAGATGATGGGCTTTGCCGAAGAAAGAGGTTTTGCGGATTTCATGGTGCCCGGTTTTGAACACGGCATTGGCATGTTGGGCGACGAGTGGCGCATTGGGCTCAACGATGGCCCCTTCCCCTATTGGACCAATCCCGATCATGTATATGAGGAAAACGAATTCCTCATCTGCGCCATGCAGTATGCCTGCCCGGACGAGAACATCGGCTTCCGCTATGAGAATCCCATCCTCATCACCAGGGATACTTGCGAAGCCATGTCGAAATTCCCGTTGACGGTTGATGAAATCGATTAACAACTGGAAAATGAACAGCAGCCGCTGCATGCGTTTTTCGCTCGCAGTCTCTTAGAAAAAACCGCCCACAGTCAATATTGAACTGTGGGCGGTTTCATTTCACTTTCTGCAACTATTCATACGCCAGCGCCGAGACGATCTCGAGGTCAGAGGCGCGCCGCGCCGGGATGAAGGCTGCCAGAATGCCGCAGATCAGCCCTGCGGCAATGGCGGTGATCACCCCTGCACCAGGGAAACTGTACGGAATGTGCATGCCAGCAAACTCCAGCACGGCTGTCATCACAAAGCTGAGCAGAATCCCGCTGATCACCCCCAGGGCAATTCCCATCAACGAAAGCAGCAGGCTCTCGGCTACCACCATGCGCTTCACCTGGCTGCGCCGCGCACCGATGGCACGCAGCATGCCAATCTCGCGCGTGCGCTCGATGACATTGACGCCCAAAGCATTGGCCAGCCCCAGCAGAGAGGGCGCCGCCAGCAACGAAAGCACGATCGACATGCCAATCGTCCCGCCTCGCGCCACCTTTTCCTGACTGTTCCTCAATTCCTCGCGCGAAATGATGCCAAAACCAGGGAAAGACCTGGCCACAGTCTGCAAATCCTCTTCCAACTGCTTGCGGTTTGCGCCAGGTTTGGCATTCACCAGCACAAACACATCATTGCGCACGCCGTATTCTCGCGTAAGCGAGGTCTGGTCCATATAAATCGTAGGAAGCTTCACATTCAGGTAATCCAGCCCAACAGCCCCGACTTTCACCTGCTGCGGGCCATGGTCACCTGCCAGGGTAAGCACATCGCCAACCTCAATCCCAAACTGCGATGCATAGCGGCCATTGACGATCACTGTGCTTCCGTCTTTCATTTGCGCATAGACGGAAACATTGCCCTTATGAAAAGATAGGCCGGACATTTCTTCATATTTCAGCGGGTCAATCCCCACAATACGAAAGCCCACGTTATTCTCATCCAGAAGATCGATCTGGCGCATGGTGGTCACATCCTCCACACCCGGGACGCGCTTCGCTGTTTGCATCAGCTCCGAGCCAGCACCCATCGTATCATTGGTTACGATCAACCCGGACATCATCAAATAATCGGTGCGGAAGGTAGCGTCCAGATAGCGCAGTGCGCCGCCATACACCGAGGCCAACATCCCGCCCAAGCCTACCAGGATCGCCAGGCTGATCATCAGCGAAGTGGCTGTAATGGCAGCGCGGCGCGGCTGACGGGAGATGTTGCCCGCAGCCAGGCCGCCTTCTTGCCCAAACACCAGATCCAGGGCGCGGCTGAAGAAGGTTGTGATCGGGCGAATCAACAGCGGGCCAAGCAGCCCCAAAGCCAGCAGAAAAAGAATGATGCCGATCGCCATCAACGGGAAATATCCACTTACCAGCCCGGCCACACCCAGCCCCAGACTGACCGCACCAATGATGGTGCGAATACGAATGACAGCTTCCTCCTGTGCAATGGTTGCAGGCCGCATCGCTTCCAGTGGTGTAACTGCGCTGGCACTGCGTGCAGGCAAGATAATACTGGCCAACGGCACGCCCATCCCAAACAGAATGGAAACGATGAAGGTCGACAGGGTGAAATGCAAGGAACCCAAAGGCTGCCCCATAAAATTCTCCATCATGCTTGCCAGGCCAGCCTTTGCCCCATAGGCAAAACCAAAACCCAGCAAGATTCCTGCAACTGTGCCAAAACCGGCCAGGATCAATCCCTCATACAGGATGATGCGCATAACTGATTTGCGCCGCGCGCCTACTGCACGCAGCATGCCAATATCCCGGCGGCGCTCCACCACGCTGGTGCGGAAAGTGTTAAACATGATCAGGCCTGCCATAGCCAACGCCAGCAACCCAAACATGGTAAAAATCACATCGGTAAATTCCATCAAAGCCGCCCAGATATCCGCCCCGCCTTCCATCGGCGCAAGCGCGTAGCCGCGGCTGAACATGGACAGAATGGCCGCGTCAACGGCGCGCGCATCCACACCCTCGGAATAACGCCCCATGATGGTATTTATCCGGTTGGGCGTATTGAGAAAATCCTGCGCCGCAGAAATGGTCATAAAAACTTGCTGGCTGCCAAGCATCAGCCCGGGTGCGTCCAACAACCCCAGCACCTGAAAATTCATCCAGCCGCCGGCGCCGGGCAGTTTCACCGTATCACCCACGCCAATCTTCAACCCGGCTGCAAACTCTTCCGAGATCAGCACCCCTCTCCGGTCGCCTGCCTGCAGGTACCGTCCCGCCTTGAGACGCCGCCCGCCCGCCGTCACAATATTGAAAGCAGGGTCATTGCTGCTGGTATCCACGCCAAACACCTGGATCGAAGTGATCTCGCGGCCTTGTGATGTGTAGTACTGCCCAGACGGCACAGCCACCGATCGGACAATCATGCTGGCAGTTGACTCAACGCCCTTCACCGAAGCCACGTTCCTTTGATAACTTTCCTGAAAGAAACTCCCATCCCTGCGCGTAAAGTACAGGTCCACATCCGAAAGCGACATTGAACTGGTACTTGAAATAAACAGTTCCATGAACGCCGGGGCCATACCGTTCAAGCCGAACATCATCATCACCCCGATCACGATCGAAAGAACCGTCATGCCGCTGCGAATCGGGCGGCCCCTCAAATAACTGAGCGCAAGCCGGAACTCAGCCATGCAAGGCCTCCCCGGCAGTCTGCCGGTGATTGTGCGTCTCCTCCAGTACCCTGCCATCCTTTAAAGAGATGATGCGGTCAGCATAAGATGAGATACGCGCGTCATGCGTTACCAGCAAAATGCTGCGTCCCCATTTGTCCACCGTTTCGCGCAGGAGAATCGCAAAATCCTCGGCTGCCTTTGAATCCAGGTTACCAGTCGGCTCGTCTGCCAGGATCAGGGAAGGCTCGGTCACCAGGGCACGCGCAATCGCCACACGCTGGCGCTGCCCGCCGGAAAGCTCCTCAGGACGGTGGGTACTGCGGTCGGCCACTTCCATCCTTGTCAGGCACTCGGCTGCCCGCACCTGGGCGTCCGCCGGCTTTGTACCACCCAATACCAGCGGCAGAGCAGTATTGTCCAGTGCAGAAAGGGTAGGGATCAGGTTGAAAAACTGGAAAATGAAACCGATATGCTCACGGCGCAGGTCAGTCAGGGCATCATCGTCAAGGACACTCAAGTCCTTGCCTTCAATGCGCACTACACCGGACGTGGGACGATCCAGCCCGCCAATCAGATGCAGCAAAGTCGACTTGCCACAGCCGCTGGGTCCCATCACAGCCACAAATTCACCGGCATCAACCTGCAAGGACACGCCATCCAGCGCGTTCACTTGCGCATCGCCGCTGCCAAAAATGCGGGTTAAATTCTCGGTTTCAACGATTTTCATGGAATTCCTCTGGGTAAGTGATCAAATGATTCGCAATGATGCAGATTATATCTCGAATTTCATGGCAGCCTTGCTTCAGGCATCAACTCGATAATTGCGCATCATGCCCATATCTTCATGCTCCAGATTGTGGCAATGATAAAGATACAAACCGGTGAAGTCTTCGAATTTCAGCAGCACCTTCAGCTTCTCCCCCGGCATCACCAGCACCGTATCATGCCAGCCTTCATCCACGAAACCTTCGCCAAGCGTCTGCCACGCGGCAAGACCGGCTGAAGATATTTGTCTCTCAATAACTTGAAACTGCAATCCATGCACATGCATCGGGTGCGGCAGGTTCATCCCTCCCATCATACCCATTCCACTGCCTGCAAGATTCTCAAACTCCCAAATCTCAAGATCACCAAGTCTTACAATTTCATCTTTGGCAACCGAGTGCATGTCAAACACACGCCCGTTCAACGTCCACTGCATGCCGCGGCCCATTGCCAACTGAAACGATCTCGGAGATTTTCGGTTAACAGCATCTTCGGCGACATGCCAGGTTATATGAGACAACTGATCTGGCAAGGTCACAGAATGATCAATTACCTCTTCAATCTGTGCAGCAAAAAGCGGATATGCCGCTTCGCCGCCCAAAGCGGCAAAGGGCAGACTAACCATCTGTCTGGTTTCTCCCATCGCATATGAAGAAAAATCGACCCACAAATCAATCCGCTGCGCGGGGGCCAGGGTAATGAAGCTGCGCTCAACCGGCTTTTCCAGCAGCCCGCCATCCGTACCCAGTACCACCATAGGAACGCCATCCTGCCAGGCCAGTTTATAGATGCGTGAATTGGAGCCATTCAACAACCGCAGCCGGTATGGGTGGGTTTTCACTGGCAAAATGTGATCCGGTCTGCCATTGACCAAAATCCGGCCGCCAAGGAAGCCCGTCATTTGGCCCATCATGCCCATCCCGCCATAGGAAAGTTGATCCACGCTGTTGAACGTACGATCCTGGAGCACCAGGGGCACATCATACTCTCCAGAGGGTAAACCCAAACCCGCCTCTTCATCATCCGTAATGAGCAGCAATCCGGCCAGCCCGGCATAGACCTGCGGCGCAGTCCGTCCATGCGGATGCGGATGATACCAGTACGTCCCGGCGCGATCTGTCACCGTGAAATCATACACATAGGTCTCTCCCGAATCAATCGCCAGCCGGGGATGCCCGTCCGCCTCCTCTGGAACATGCAGCCCATGCCAGTGAATAATGGACGGTTCGGGAAGCTCATTTTTGAAATGCACCCGCACGCGCTGGCCCTTTTGCAAATGCAGTGTAGGCCCCAGATAGCTACCAGGAATACTCTCCAGGACATCCGCGGAGCCACGCAGCACCTCGCCCTTATAACGCCAAACGCTGGTTTTAGAATCCGGAAAGATATTCACCTCTCCCGGTGCTGCGGTCAAGGATATCTCCACATCCGGCTCGAACGAGGGCGCTGCTGCATCCTGGCTGAACATGGAATCAGCCAACCCTTTGGGCAGGCAGGAACTCACCCACAGCGCAGCCCCGCCCATGCCCATGATTTGCAAAAATTTGCGGCGTGATAGTTTCCTCTCATTCATGAGCATCTTTCAATTTACCTCATCACATATTGCCGGAAAGAAAACCCCAAAGATCACTCTTTAGGGTAAGAAGCATAAATAGCAGTAGCACCGAATTTGGAAAATATAACCACATCATAGGCTTCTGTCTCAAGCCCTTCCACTTCCATCCCGGGAGACCCGGCAGGCATACCTGCAACAGCAATGCCGATCACATCGGGTCTTTCAGTCAGCAAGCGTTCAATTTCTGCAGCAGGCACATGTCCTTCAATCACGTAGCCATCTACGATGGCTGTATGGCAAGACTGGAACGCAGGGGGAACCTGGTATTGGGCTTTGATCGAAGCAAGATCATCGGTATCGATCTTCTCCACCGCAAACCCATTATCCTCAAGGTAATCGATCCAATCGCTGCAGCATCCTCAGGTAGGGAATTGATAGACAATCACATTGAGGCCTGTCGGCTGGTTATTTACCAATCCGGCGCATCCTGCCAGCAGTAAAAGCAGCAGTCCGGAAAATACTATTTTCTTCATCGTACTCTCCTTGCACAGAACGAATCTATTATTCGTAATAATATTACCATATTTATCCGATTTTACTGCAATCAAACCGATACCTCGACAAGCTCACAACACGGTTTGATCCAGCAAAAAATGCGGCCCTTTTCCAGAGCCGCATCATTATTCAGTCCATCCGTACGCTTCGGCAAACTCAGCGTTCAGTCTGTTTCTCAACTAACCAGTGCCGTTCAATTCGCGGTAAATTCCCTTCATCTGCTGATAAATCTTCGTAAAGCTGCCAAAACGCGCATCATACAGACTGCGATTGGCTGCCTGTGGATGATACACCTGGCTAATATCCACCAGCCGCGGCACATCGCTGAAGCTGATCTCGCCCAACCCGACTGCGCCAATCCATGCCGCTCCGCGCGCATTGGCATACACGGGGTCCGCCACCTGGTGGATCTCCACATTCATCACATCCGCGAAGATCTGGCACCACACATTGGACTGCGCCCCACCGCCAACGATGTTGATGCGCTGCACCTTGCGCCCCAGGAACTGCTCCACCGGTTTCAGCAGCCAACGCGTGTTGAAAGCCACCCCCTCCAGAAAGGCGCGGATAATGTCCTCGCGCGAGTTGTGCAGTGAGAGGTTGTACAATCCGGCTCGCACGGTCTTGTCGTCAATCGGCGCGCGCTCACCCCAGATCCATGGGGTATAGATCACCCCATTCGCACCGGCAGGCACCCGCTCGGCAATCTGGTCCAGCACCTTGAAGATATCCGGCACATCCGCTTCCTGCAAGAGTTCGTCCTGATGATACAGGATCTGGTCGCGCAGATAGGTCAGGTTGCCGCCCGCTGTGGCCTGCAGTGCGATCAGCAAATAGCGTCCTGGTACGGCACACGGCACGGAAGCCATTGAAGACAGCACATTGGTTTTCTTGAAGGGTACATGGGCCGTCATCCAGGAAGACGTGCCGATATACAAATGCATGGCGTAGTCTTCCACTGCGCCGGCGCCTATTGCGGATGCCGTGCTGTCGATTGAACCTGCCACCACCAGCACATCTCCCGCAAGCCCAAGCGCATCAGCTACCTCCTTTTTCAGCGGCCCAATCACCTCGGAACAGGCCACAATTTCCGGCAGCTTTTCTGCATCCACCCCCAGCATACGAATAAGACGATCATCGTACTGAATATTGTCCGGGTTACGGTTATCCGTCACCCAGGAGGTCAGAGTTGAGTCGAAAGTTGCCACAAATCTCCCCGTCAGGCGCAGGTTCAAGTAATCCAGCACGTTCAGGAATTTATACGTTTTCGCATAGATTTCCGGCCAGGTGTCGCGGATGAACAACATATGGCCTGCCGGATCCTTGCCTGTCATCGAGGGCATCCCGCCTGTCAATCGCACAAACTGCAAGATCTTCGGGATCGCCGCGCCATCAAAATTGACCAGGCCGCCCAGCTGGTTCTTCAGATTCTGCGCCCCGCGCATATCCATCCACAGAACACAATTGCTGAGTGCCTGCCCATCCCTGTCCACCGGAACCGTGCCCTCCCCCTGGGTTGAACAACACACCGCCTTAACCCTTGAGGCCGCACCCGGTACCTTTTTCAGTAATCGCCCGCTGGCCTCCAGAAACGCCCCCCACCATTCTTCCGGCACCTGCTCTGCCCCACCATCGGGAGTGATCAACAGGCGTACCGGTTCAGCTTCCCAGCCCGCTACCCTACCCTGCGGAGTGATCAGGGCCACCTTCATCCCCGAGGTGCCCAGGTCAACAGCCAGGATCAATTTTTCATGGGGAACGGCATCATTCATGTCTGGCTCCCGTTTGCACATCCTTCATCTGCGTTACCAGTGCTGCGCTGACCACCAGCAGCGCGATCGAAAGCAGCAGAGATGGCGTAAAAGACCCATCACTGCGCTTCATGGCCGCCATGATATAGACAAACACCACCGCCCCCTGGCCAAAAAGCTGGATCAACCCGTTGGATGTCCCTTCCGGTGTCGGATGCGTAATTTCCGCCGCATACTGCATGCCAATCGGCATTGCGCTGACCAGGAAAAAGCCCATTAACACCGCCGACCCAAACAGCAGCCATCCGGAAGTGGCAAAGGTCAATCCCACCAGTCCGGGTATTGCCCCCACAAAAGCAATCATCAGAAACCGCTGGCGTTTGCCCTGTTTATCAGACAGTGCCGGCAGCACAACCGCACCGGCCAGTCCTCCGGCAATCATCAATGCCCCAAGCGTGCCGGCGTCCGTGGGAGTAAACCCGCGCGGGCGGATGATATTCTCCACCCAAGTAGTGATCCCGTTAAAAATGCCCAGGCCAATGAAAGAAACGGTGAGATTCAACCAGAAAGGTTTGATCTTAATCGCATGTTTCAGCCCGTCCAGCATCAAGGCGCGCGTCTCTTCGCCTTCGGCGCAGGGCGGCGTGGGCGGCGTCTCGCGCGCCAACACGAGGAACAACACTGAGGAAAAAGCCGCAATCGCACCGTAGATCAGCTGCACGGTAGCGATCGACATCGTCTCGATCAGCACCGGCGTAAGCACCATACCCAGCGCCGTACCAATCAGGTTGGCCAGGGTAACCATGCCCACCGCGGTGGCGCGCCCCTGCACGGGGAACCACTTGGCCGGCACTGTTGTCCAGGCATTCAGCAGAAAAGGCTGGGCCACCGCAATCCCGATCGTGCTCCACAGCACCAGGCTGTAATTCGCCCCGGCAAAGCCGCGCAGCAGGCCGAAAATGCCCATCAACGCCGCGCCAATCCCCACTGCGATGCGGTAGCCGTAGGTATCGATCACCCACGACACCGGGATGGAGAGCGGGACGAAAGCGATCATGAACGTCATCGCCAGCAATCCAATTTGCAAATCGGTTACCCCGTAAAACTCCGCCGCCAGCCCCGTGATGGGCGCGTAGGTAATCCATAACATCTGGATCGTCAGATTGATGAACATGAAAACAGCCAGCACCACCCAGCGATAGCCATACAGCTTAACCTCTTTGTCCATGCCCTCACCCTTTCTTTCTTTTAGGCACTCATGCTTTAGTGCTTCTTGATGTCAAACAAATCTCGTTGATCCAGTCCACCCTTCGCCAAGCTCAGGGTTCGTATCCACCACAGCGCAGGCTGAGCCCACAAGCCCTCCTTGCTAAAGGGGGGCTGCGAAGCAGTCGGGAGCATCCCTGAATAACATGCTTTTAGTGCAAGCCACAGGGATAGCAACAACCTATGCCACACCCTCCACTCTCGACAGCACAAATTCAAACTTCTCCAATGCCTCATCAATCACCACATCCGTGGTTGCCATCGATGTATACAACCGTGACCCGGCCAGCGTGATCAAACCCTGCGACATATACGCCGCGCCCATTTCCTCGATCATATGCTTGCGTACCTTGATCTCCTTCAATGTCTTCAGCGGATTCTTCAAATCCAGCAGCATCACCCCCGAAGTCTCAAGATGCACAATGCTGCCCGTGTTATAGGCCACAAACGGCAAATCATACTTGCTGATGATGGTCTGCAAACCGGCCGTCAACCGATCTCCGGCCCGTCCGGCGATCACCGGCGCGTTGGTGCGTTCCATTTCCTTGAGCGCATGATACCCAGCTGCACAGGAAAGCGGATTCGCCGAAAGCGTACCGCCAATGTAGGCACGCTCACCCGTACCGCCGATGCCTGCCGCAAAGGTCATGATCACATCCCGCCGCCCGCCAACACCGCCTGCCATGGGATACCCGCCGGTCACACACTTGCCGAAAATGGTCAGGTCGGGCTTCACCCCAAAATAACCCTGCGCCCCACCCATGCCCAGACGAAAGCCTGTCACCACTTCATCAAAGATCAGCAGCGCGCCGAATTCATCGCACAGCTCGCGCACCTTCTGGTTGAAGTCATACGTCACCGGCCTCGTGCCGGATTCCGGCCCCACTGGCTCCACGATCACAGCCGCCGTCCCGCCGCACAAGCGGTTGGCGACCAATTTGCGCCGCAGGGCAGCAATATCATTGGGAAAAAATTCCTGGGTGTGGCGGTTTGCGCTGCGCGGGATGCCTTTGGCTTCCAGGCGGCCAGTGCCGGGGATGTGCAAACCGTACACCATCTGGTCACTCCAACCGTGATAGCCCCCGCCCACCTTGATGATCTTCTTCTTCCTGGTGTAGGTGCGTGCCGCGCGGATGGCAGCCATCACTGCCTCTGTACCTGAACCCAGCATACGGAACATCTCCACCGCCGGCATGTACTCCGTGATCAGCCTGGCCAGCTTGAGTTCGTATTCATGGAACAGCCCGGTCACCGGCCCGCAGGAATGGATCACTTCCAGCACCTTCTCGCGCACCGGCGCATAATTACTGCCCAGCACGGTCGGCCCGCCAGCCTGCAAAAAGTCAATATAGCGGTTGCCGTCCACATCCCACATATAGGCCCCTTCCGCTTTTTCAATGGCAATCGGGAAAGGATAATTAAAAGCCAGGTTGTGCTGCACCCCGCCGGGGATGTATTGTTTGGCCTCATCCGTCAGCGCTTTGGATTTCGTGCAGCGCGTGTCAAAATAAGCCAGCACATCGTCCATCACATCCCGCCGGATGGGGCGTGGAGGCTGGGCAGTTAAAGCCTTCAATTGTGCGGTCACTTTCTCCGCGTCCAGATATTCAGAAATGGCATAGTTTTGTTCGGACATCATTTCTCCAGAATGGTTCTTCGTTTTCCATTGATTCAGATTTCTTGTTAAGTCGCAAAATCACCGCTCACCTCCCCCACTTTGCGGCAAGGCTGCAAAAGGGGCAGGCCGGAGGAGGCTACTCCCCGCCGGTTTCAAAATCACCGGCTTCGATCTTCTTCTGATCCTTGCGCAATTTACCAAACGCAATCTCGCGCACCGCCAGCGGGATCCTGCTCACCTTGCGCTCGGAGAGCAGAGCCAGCAAATACGCCAGGGCGCACTTCTCCAGAATTTCAACATTATGTACCGCACGCTGCATATCATGCCCAAACACCAGCGCCCCGTGGTTCTTCATCATAAAAGCATTGTTATGATTTTGAACGTGCCGGGCGACCTTCTTCGCCAGCATGCCTGTCCCCGAAGGCGCATAAGGAATGATCTCTACCTTGCGGCCCAAAAAACGCGCCTGCTCATCGAACATGGCCGGGATTTCAGCATCAATCAATGTCAGCGCACTGGTATACACCTGATGCGTATGAATAATTGCATTCACGTCACCGCGCACCGCATAAATACCGGCGTGCATCCCCGCCTCCACCGAGGGTTTCAGTTCGCCTTCGACCTGCTGCAAATCAAGGGTTAGAATGCAAACATCCCTGGCTGTCATTTTTAAATAATCCAAATTGGAAGGGGTAACAGCAAAAGCATCCTGGCCCGGCACGCGCATTGAGATATTGCCGCCGGTGGCCATCAAAAAGCCCTTGTGCACCAGCGCCTGCGCTGTACCAACAATCTCTTGTTTCACGTCATGGAATTGCGTCATTGTTTTCCTCCAGAAGATCATCAGGAGTAGGGTAAAATTTTCTCACCACATCACGGACTGCAGCAAGGCACCCGTGTTTTATCTTGACACTGTAAAGATTATCCCTTAAAATCTGGACAGTGTCAAGATATGATAGTCCGTACCCTGAGCTGGCACTACCTCCAGGGCAAGTGTGCCCCCTTTTGGGGTCATTACTCTCGCAGGGGGCGATGGGTACATGAGTGCAGGTCTCCTTGGGCTTCGACAGGCTCAGCAGCCTGCGGTATATTTGAGAACCAACCATGAAAACCAGCTCTTACCATCACGGCGATCTGAAAAACGCCCTCATTCAGGCCGGCGTGCAAGTCCTCGCCGGCAAAGGCGTGAACGGGCTCAGCCTGCGCGAGGTTGCCAAACGCGCCGGCGTCAGCCACTCGGCGCCCTATGCCCACTTTGCCGACAAACAGGCCCTGATCGCCGCCATCGCCACTGAAGGCCATACCCACATCCACGACGTCATCACAACCATCTTTGAGCAATATCCTGATGATCCCTTGCAACAATTGATCGAAACCGGCTGTGCGTACCTGCGCTTTGGACTGGACGAACCAGACTTGTTCAAGATCACATTTTCCGGCGTTGTAGAACAGGAACACAACCATCCCGACCTGGTAAAAATTACCAAAGAAAATTTCTTCCTCATCCGTCAACTGGTTTCTCGTTGTCAGGCCGCCAGCATTTTTGCCCCCGGCCCAGAAGACCTGATCGCCCAGAACCTGTGGGGGTCCGTGTATGGGCTGGTCACCCTCTTGCAGCAAGGCCAAATTTCCAGCACAGTCCTGGATCGTTATTCCCCGCGTCAAATACTCCTTTTCACCCTCGACCTGATGACGCAAATCAACATTTCGCTTGAAGAATGAATTTTGTACTGTGCATTCCAATCTCTGTTTCCTTCAAAATAAGACCGCAAGCCCGCCCATTAACTGGCCTATTTTTTGCATCCACATCATAAAAATGATAAAATTCCTGTAGTGCAAGTTTGGCCTGGGTTTTAACAGGGGTGATAAAGGGCATTGGATTATGGCAGATCTTTACCGCATTTTGGGCATGATCAGCAGGGGAGAAAAACATGCTGCCGGCGTGGAATTAGGCCGCCTGTTAAAAAGCGAACCACAAAACATTCAGGCCTGGTCGTTAATGGCCCTGGCCCAGGACGACCCTGCCAAAAAGGCCCAATGCTATCAGCACATTCTGCAAATTGACCCGCACAACAGCATCGCCCGCGAACAACTTGATGCGCTGCAAATCGCCCCGCCTGCACCCGAACCCAACCCGGAAGCGGCAGAGTCTGATCAAACACCGCCTCCTGCGGACAGCGCCATTTCCGCTCCCCCGCCGCCAGCCCCGCTGCTTTTGGAATGCCCGGCTTGCAGTCATCTGCTGACGGCAAGCGCCAGGTTCTGCCCCAATTGTGGCAGTCCGGTACGTCTGGATCTGCCGGCCGCCCCGCACCCCCAGAACCCACAGGAACCGGCGGCCGTAGAACCAGCACCGCCGCCCGCGCCGCAGATCAACACCGCCCCTGTCATTGCAGCAGACATTCCCGATCCAGACCATGCTGCCCCATTGATTGAGCCTGTCCTCCCGCCCGATGACAGCATCTCCTCTGCCCCCATCCCCCCGGAAGCAATCCCACCCGTTGCGGATAGTATTGACCCGGACGAACAAACCGAAACCCAACCCACGGCAGAGACCAGCAAACCAGAAAAAGCCAGGCGTCCCGGCATACTGGTACTGACCAGCGCCGCCGGAGCGGGCTGCCTCACCTGGATAGCCGCCATGGCTGCCATAACCTACCTGATGAGCACCTTCAACCTGAGCTCACAAAGCTGGATATATGCCTTCAGCTTGCTTGGCTTTGTTGCTGGCTTTTTCGTGGCCAAAAATGCCCTCCTGCGCCGCAAAAAGGGCAGCGCTGCACCCGTCTCTGGGGAGGCCCAACCGGTGGTCATCAATGAGGCTGAGGTGCGCCTGCTGCTCAAGGCGGGTGAAGTTCATACCCTCTTTGGCGGAGACCTGACCCTGAGTATCGAGAAGATCAAATTCGGCCGCGGCCGCCTGCCCGAATCGGTCGATTTTCGTCTGCAATCTCCTGGCGGTTCCCGTCAAAAATTCAAAAAGGCCCTGCCTGGCGCACGCTTGCAGTATGCCAGCCGGCACCCATACCTGATCGACATCGCCAGAGCGCCCGGCCCCATTCAGGCGTTGGCCATGCGCATCCGGCGCACCCGCTGACGCTGTATCCATTCCTAACACCCATCATCCGGCGCATACAAACCGGGCGACCTTCCAGTATTTCCCAATCCCTTCCCGGCTTCCAAAACACCCTGTTTCCCTGAACCCCCAAAGATCGTTATAATACAAGCACATCCTTCATCTGTCGCTTTTTTCCCATCACCCCTGACACCCACAAGTGCAAATCAAACTGTATAGAATCGCAACAAAGAAAACCAGATGACCATCGAAACCTTTCTTACACTGATCTTTAAGTTGATCCCCATTGGCATTGTAACCTTTCTGGGGTTGTATGCCTGGCGGGAAAGAAAAATAACCGGAGCGGCTTCTTTTGCCTGGCTGATGCTGTGCATTGCACTTTGGTTGATCATCATCCTGCTGGAAGAAATGCTGCCAGAAACAGCCATTGATAATTTTTGGCACAACCTGCGATTTTTGGCGGTAGCTTTTATTCCGGTTGCATTCTTTACCTTCATCATCACTTATAACGGCAAGTCCCGATGGCTGACCCGCCAGCGCATCCTGCTGCTTTTGATCATTCCAACTCTCTCACAGTTCATCATATGGAGCAATCCCTACCACGGTTGGTTTGTTGTCGGCCTCATATCCGAGGCGAGCATGAAGAACTGGTCTCCCGGCCCCTGGTTTTGGGTGCACACTTGTTATAGTTATGGGCTGTTGTTGATCAGCCTGGGGCAGGTCTTTCGCACACTCTTTCAATCTTTTCGCCCATACCGCATGCAGGCAAGTGCACTTCTACTGGGGGCAATGCTGCCGCTCAGCCTGAATGTCGCCATGACCCTGAAACTGATCCCGCCCAATTCTGCCATTGCGTTCTATAGTCTGGCATTCACCGGACTAATATACGCCTGGGGCATCTTCCGCCACCGCTTGCTTAACCTGGTACCAGTGGCCCGCGACACCCTGTTTGATACGATGAGCGATGGCATGTTGACCGTGGACAGGCTCGATCGCATTGTTGACATGAACCCTGCCATGCAGGCAATCCTGCAACAACCTGCCAACACCTTGATCGGTAAACCCGCCAGCCAAACCCTGGTACATTGGCCTGCAATCACCCAAACCCTGCAAACCAACACCGCACAACAAATCGAATTCTCTCACCAGCAGCAAAACATGCTCCACTACTATGACTTGCGGTCTTTTACGTTGTTTAATCACCGCAATGTGCAAACCGGCATATTGATCATCCTGCGCAATATCACCACCCTGAAAGAGACGCAGCTTGCCCTACAAGAAATGGCCATCACCGACCCGCTCACCGGTCTGCATAACCGCCGGCATTTTTTCCAAATTGCCGGGCAAGAGATCGAACGGTCCTTACGCTATGGGCACCCTTTAACAGCCATCATGATCGATATTGACCATTTTAAACAGGTCAATGACACCTGTGGTCACATTGATGGCGACCAGGTGCTGCGCAGTCTGGCCATGTGTTTGCAGCAAAACACCCGCCAGGTGGATATCCTTTGCCGCTACGGCGGGGAAGAATTCATTCTGCTGCTGGCCGAAACTGGCATCGACCAGGCTCTGCAAACCGCAGAACGCATCCGCCAGCAGATCGAAACAATGCCCATCATCATTGGCGGCACAGAGATTCGCATCACCGCCAGCCTGGGTCTGGCGGAAATGCGGTATGCTGAGAACCTCGAACAATTGCTGCGCCACGCCGACCAGGCAATGTACGCCGCCAAACGCGCCGGCCGCAATCGCATCAGGACATACATTCCCCAGGATAAACTCCTGCCACTGGACAATGCCCACAACCAGTAACTTGCAGGGTTTCCCTTCTGCTGCGCGACTGACAGCAAAAAAGTCCCCCCACTGAAATACAGCTGCCGCCCAGAGTCCACTATCAGCCTTTTGAAAAACAAGGGTCTCTGGGATTGGCCGTGGAAGAGGAGCTAGATGGGGGTGTTTTTGGCGCTCAGCGCAGGCAGCTCTTAACAGGAAAAGGCGGCACCTCCCCAGGGATGTCACAAAATCAGATAAAATAAAGTTATTCGAATTGACCGTATTCCCAGCAGAGGAGATACCCATGAGCCTGGTCGGGATCATTGCCAACCCCGCCTCGGGGAAAGACATCCGCCGCATTGTCGGCAACGCCATCACGGTTGACAATCAGCAAAAACTCAACATTGTCAAACGCATCCTGGTGGCTTTGACCGCATCCAGCGTCGACCAGGTGTGGGTCATGCCCGACCAGTTTGGTTTTGGCCGCCGCGCCCTCAAAGACCTTGCCGCCCGCCCGGACGTGCAGCACGCTGTGCGGGTGCTCGATATGCCCTTTGACAACCTGCCCGAAGATACCCCGTTGGCCGCCGAACGCATGCGTCAGGCGGGAGCAGACTGCATCATCGTCCTGGGCGGCGACGGCACCTGCCGTCTGGTTGCCAAAACCTCGGGAGATGTACCCCTGATCCCCATTTCCTCCGGCACCAACAATGTCGTCCCCGATTTCATCGAAGGCACGGTGGCCGGCCTGGCTGCCGCTCATCTTTGCCGGCTGGATCAAAGCGACCGCCGCAGCCTGTGCTGGCAGCACAAGCATCTGGTGGTACAGGTCAATGGCGCAGAAGTGGAGCATGCCCTGGTGGATGTGGCCGTGGTGAATACCGCCCATGTCGGTTCGCGTGCCGTTTGGGAGCCGCAGCTTATCCGTCAGGTTTTCGTCACCCGGGCAGACCCGGCCCACATCGGCATCTCCTCTGTCATTGGCATGGCACGCGCCATCGATGCGCGCACGCCGCAAGGCGCCTGGGTGCAAACCGGACAAGGACAGCAAACCGTGCAGACCACCATCCTGCCAGGTGAACTGGTGGAAATGCAGATCAGCCCCATCGAAACCATGCTGCCAGACGTGCTCTACCCGTTGATCGACCACCGCCCGGTGACGCTGGCCCTGGACGGTGAGCGCGAGCTGGTGCTGTATGCTGGCGACCAGGCAGGCGTCATGCTGCGCTGCGACGGCCCCTGGCTGGTGGATGTCCACGCGACCCTGAAAGACGCCTTGCGCAAGGAGCAGTATCTGCGGCAGCTTTCTGCCGCTGGCCAAGACGGGCTTTCCAAGCCTGCATGATCTGCCGGGAAAGGGAATAATCGTGTGGTACCATACGTCAAGATTGCCGCGGGGAGGAAAGTTTGAGGAGGGAGGTCAAAGAACACCGCTGATTGAAAATATGACTTTGGTCTGCATTGAGTGGTGTCTTTGTTTATTCAAGCAAGTTGAAGCAGAGCCTTTAAAAAAGCCCTGCCGCCGCCTGAACAGCTTGTCAATTTCGGATAAATTATGGTAAAATTATCCTAATAAATGATATTCTTGATAAAAATCTATAGAATGGGTAACAGATCATGAGCGTCATCACCAAAAAAGCTCACCACCAACATGCCAGGAACCGGCTTTGGATATTGCTTGCTGGCGTAATGGTAATCATGGCAGCCATCATCCTGGCTGCCGCCTTGCGCCCCGCCCCGCCTGCCTCGCAGATGGCAGTTGCCAATCCATTACCCGCCCTGCCCCTGGAAGTTTCAGTAAAAGAGGCCGCCCAATTACGTGAGCAGGGCGCGTTCATGCTGGATGTTCGCCAGCCAGAAGAATGGGAAGCCGGGCATATTCCCGGTGCAGTCCTCATTCCCCTGGCAGAACTCCCCAAACGGCTGAATGAAGTGCCCGCTGACCAGACAGTGGTGGTCGTCTGCCGCTCCGGCAACCGCAGCGCCCAGGCCGTTCAGACCCTGCGCCAGGCTGGTTTCAGCCAGACCACCAGCATGGCGGCCGGCATGAATCAATGGACAGCCGCCGGATATGAAACCGTCAGCGGCCCTTGAGGAGGTGACCCAATGGCTCGTTATTCAACCAGCAGCAAATGGAATGCCCAAAAAGTAAGTGCCGCTGCCGAAGACTATTTTGGCCCCAACGGTCTTGGCCTGCAAAACAACAGTCAGGATGACTGCTGCCTTTCCTATGAAGGCGGTGGAGGATATGTTTCCATCACTATTCAGGAAGTGGACGGAAAAAGTGAGGTCGAGCTGAACGTATCAGAGTGGGATGCACGCATCCCGGCTTTTTTGCGAAAGATCAGCTAGACTTTTCTCCTCGGAATGCAAGAGCCGCCCCACGCCAGGGAGCGGCTCTTGCCCTTTTAAGCCTGCTGCCTGGGTTTGTGCTGCCCGTCAATTTCTGCTTGTTGTTGTTTGCCATTTTGCTTTATACTATACAGGTAAGCAGGTTTTTAATTATCGGGATCACCACACTTAAAGAGGTACAATGAGCAGTCCATCTTTGGAACAGGCCATCCAGTTGATCCGCTCCGGAGACAAGAAAACCGGCGGCAAACTGCTGGCAGAGATTGTCAAACAGGATCCGCGCAACGAAACTGCCTGGCTGTGGCTGGCAGGTTGTTTTGACAATGACGAGAAGAAGAAATTCTGCCTCAAAAAAGCTCTGGAGATCAACCCCGATAACACCAAAGCCTGGGATGCCCTCAACAAACTCACCGAAGATGAGATCGTCTTTGAGGATCGTCTGGACCTTACCCTGGAAAAAGACGCAGAAGAAAGTTACCGGTTGATGCGCGGGGTAACCGTCTTTGACACGGTCTCTGAATCGCCGCCCGCTCCGGTTGTGCCTGAAGAGGAGCATTTCCAGCGCAGTGGGTCTTTCACCCGTGTCTTCTTCCTCGGCGCCGTCATCGTCTTGGGACTGTTGGGTCTCTTCCTTTACGTACTCATCAGCCGCGGCATTCTCTTCCCGCCCACACCCGAAAGGGTCTATGCCAAAGCCATGCGCGGTGTTCTGACCAATTACAGCACCTGGAACACCAGCAAAGCCCAGTTCGATGCCGCCCTGGCCGGCCCATACAACGGGGTACTCAGCCCCACAGGCGGTACAGCTTTGAGCGCCTCGGATGCGCTCTTTACCTACCTGGCCTTGTTGAGCAATCCCTCAGACGAGGTCAGCAGCTACACCGCCCGCATCGAATTAGCCAATCTCTTGCAAGCCAGTTCACAAGCCGCCTATCAAAACGGGCAGGCCATTCTGCTTGCCCTGGACGAAACTGAACCGCCCGCCGCGGTTAGAACTGCTCACCAGCAGTTCTATGACTGCCTGCAGCAGGAGACCCGGCGTGCAATGGCAGTTAATCAGATCGTCACCAGCGGTGTGGCCACCGGCTTTACCATCACCAGCCAAGCCTGTGAAGCCCTGCCCACTGCGTTGGCAACGCTGCAAAAATTCGCCCGCGATTATTAACTTTGTTGCTGTCACCATCGTGGCCAGCGATCTATGACAGTGCAAGCACTTCGCTGATGAGAACATGTACCTAACTCAGCCCATCAACCGCAGGACTTGAAACCTGCGGTTGTATGATAAGCAGGATTTCACCAGCCCCGCTGCCCAGCAATTCTCAACTGAATGGCTTATAATATCAAGAGCGGATAAAACCCCGCATAATTTAGCACCAGCCTTCATCCCGGACACCTGGCAACTGAACAGGAGTAACTCATGGAATTAAAACTGATCCAGATCGAAAAACCCGAAGAGATCAATTTCATCCTCGGCCAATCTCACTTCATTAAAACCGTGGAAGACCTGCACGAGGCCATGGTTGGCACTGTGCCGGGCATCAAATTTGGCCTGGCTTTTTGCGAAGCATCCGGCAAACGTCTGGTGCGCTGCTCTGGCACCGACCCGGACATGCTGGCTCTGGCCCAAAAGAATGCCCTGGCCATTGGCGCCGGGCACAGCTTTCTCATTTTCCTCGGCCCGGGCTTTTACCCGATCAACGTGCTCAATGCTGTCAAGGCCAACCCCCAGGTCTGCAACATCTTCTGCGCCACCGCCAACCCCACCGCAGTCATCGTGGCAGAAGCAGGCAACGGCCGCGGCATCCTGGGGGTGATTGATGGTGAAACCCCGCTGGGTATCGAAGGCGAAGAAGACGTGGCCTGGCGGCAGAGCTTTCTGCGCGCCATCGGCTATAAGCTTGCCTGACCAATTCCTTCATGGCTGCAATTGGCACAGCCTTTGCAACCAAAAGAAACGCATGTTGCCATTTTTGGCGGCGGTTGAACCGCCTTGTAAGGAGTGAACCCTCATGAAGAAAGTCCTGCCCTTTATCCTGATCCTGACTCTGCTGGCTGGCTGCAACGGGCTGAACCGGCAGCAATCCGATGCGCAGATGGCAACCGAAGTGGCCCAGATGCTGACCGGCATGCCCACTGCCGAAGATTCGCTCTCTGCCAAAGCCACGGCTGTCGAAGCCACCCTGCTGGTCGGCGGCGGCCCGCCCCCCGAATCCTACACCCAAACCCCCACCGCCACCAATACCAACACGCCGACCGTCACGCCCATCCTGCCGACTGCCACCCACACCAAAACCCTGACCCCGCTGCCCAGCAATACCCCCACGCCGGCGCCCACCTTCACCCCGACCATCACCCTTGCCCCCGGTGATCCCCGTCTGTGGCTTGGCCCGCCAACTTCCTTTGACTTGATGGATGGCAGCAACCCGTGGATGTGGCCCACCGGCAGCGATCTGTTCACCTCGGCCGAATTTGAAAATGGCAAGCTGGTCATGTCCAACCTCAACCTGGAACGCCAGGCTGGCTGGCGGCTGACCATTGTTGAAGGCAGAACCTACATGTACACCGAGATGACCGTTACTACCGGCAGCACATGCAGCGGCAAGGACAATTATGGCATCGTCTTCCGGGTTCCCATCCGTGTGGAAGCCCTGCGCGGCTACTTCTTCACCGTTTCCTGCGATGGCCACTACCGCCTGTGGAAATGGGACGGTCGGGCCGACAATTTCAAGGGTGAATACACTCCCCTCATCCATTGGACCTATAGCAGCGTCATCAATGCCGGTCCCGAGCAAACCAACCGGGTGGGCATCCTGATCGAAGACAACCTGATGAAGCTCTACATCAATGGCGTTCTGATGGACCAAAAGAACGATGCCACCTTCAAGGGCGGTTTCTTCGGCATCGTAGTTGACCCCGCCGTAGACAGCGGCACGGAGAAATTCACCATTTATGTGGACGATATGTCCTACTGGTTCATACCCCGCTAGACCCTGAAATTCCCTGTTGAATCAAACCGGACACTGCGACAAGCTCAGTGTCCGGTTTTTGGTTTTAGCAATCAACAAAGGATCAAGCTACTTGCCGATGAAAATCTTGTCCTGTTGCAGCAACAATGCACTCAATATTTCCAGGTCAGACTGGGTGGTCTTGTAATCACCGCCAAGGGATGAAATAGCTGCCTTCAAACGGATATCGATCTGATCTGCCACTTCCGGCGCGTCCCTGGCCACCACTGGCAGCATTTCCTCCAGCGTGGTTTGGGCAGCTTTCAGCGCCGTCAGGGCGGTTTGACCATCTTTCTGGTCCAGGGCAGCCTGGGCAATGGTTACTGAATTTAAAACCTGATACAGGCGCACGCGTGCATTGGCGATCTCCACTTCTGCCTGCGATTCAGCATACAGATCCTCGGCTTCTGCCAGGTCAGCCTGCGTCCCGGCCAGTTCGGTTTGCGCAGCTGCCAGTTGGCCTTCCAGCACAGCCACGTTTTGTTTTACCGGCCGGTAGATCTGGAAATAGGCCAGCAAGCCCACCAACAGAAAAACAGCCAGGGTGATCAATGCCCAGATGCCCACCTTGCGCAGCAAAAGCTGGTACTTGCTGGGCGGCAGCTTTTCGGCCGGTTCGGCCTCTTCGCCTGCTTCGACAGAGATCTCTTCCGGTTTGATCGAATCGGCTTCTCCGGTTTCAGCAGTTTCAACCTCCGCAGTTTCTTCTGCCAGCAGCTCGGTCTCGGCCGCAACATCATCAGCCGGAGCCTGCACAGGCAGTTCCTCTTCTGGAATTGGATCGGGAATGGGTGGGGTCATATAGCCTCCTGATATGTTTATTTGGTGGGGGTGGGCGTGGGGGTAAGCCACGGGGTGGGTGTAACCGTTGGGGTAATTGTAACCCAGGGTGTTGGCGTATCTGTCAACAAAGACGGGGTCAGCAATTCAATTGGCAAGGCAGTGGGGGTGGGTTTGCTGCCCATCTCCAACGGATTGGTGAGCATATCCACAACCAGGTCCCAGGCAATCTCCAGGTCTTTTTCTGCAACCCCGGGCGAAGCAGGTAAATTGCGCGCCGCCTGACGCAGACGGTCCAGCATTTCCACATATTCATCACTCTCCGGGGCCAGTCCAGAAACCTGCAGGTCAACCAGCACGCGGTAGGCATTCTGCATGTCTTTCTTTGCCAGTCCGTAATCTGCATTCAGAAAATGAAGCCGGCTGCGGCTGAGCAATTCCAGCGCTTTCAACATCTTGACTTCCCGCGCCAAACGCTCAAGGTCGGTACCTGCCGCAAATGGCGTTGGTGTCAACAACAGCTCATCAATGCGGGCACTCTCAAAATCCATTTGGGAACGCAGGTCAGCCAGGTCAGCTTCCAACCCGGTCTGTAACTCGCCCAGCCCGCCCAGATTCTGATCCAGTTGCTGCACCAGTTCCTCCAGCGCCTGCTGACTGGCTTGCAGCCCGGCCAGGTTATTGACCGCCAGGTCTGTCTGGGCTTCCAAAGCAGATAGTCTTTCATTGAACTTTTCCAGGCGCTCATCGATCTGGCGATGCAAACTTGCCTGGCTGGTTTCCATGCTGTCCAGGCGCAGGGTGTTGACTCTGGCTGGTTCGGTGGCCTGGCGGTAATAGTATTGCGCCAGGAAAATTGCAGCCACACCGATCACCACACCCAGAACCAGCACCAGAATGAGGCGCAACAAGGTCAACAAGAACCGGCCAAAACTGCCTTTGCTGTT
The DNA here is from genome assembly GCA_020060485.1 of Anaerolineales bacterium. The sequence goes on along the minus strand of JAGVAB010000075.1, from coordinate 42,360 downwards.
TGTTGTCTCCAATTCATCCATGACCGCCTCCCTTAATCCCCGGCCGCGGGCACGGGCAGCAGCAAGTCGTTCAACAAGCCCTGCATGCCGCGCAGAAAACCGTCAAATACGCCAACCTTGCGGTTCAGTTCTTCCATCTCCTGGCCCAGGTCCTGCACGCTTTGCTCCAGGCTGCTCACCTTGCTTCTGGCGTCTGCCAGATCGCTGGACAACTTGCCCGTTGCCGATTCCAGATCGGTCACCCGGCCGCCCAGCGCTTCCATGGCAGACAGGCGTGTCGTAAGACCATCGATATCCTGCTGCAAGATGCCCATTTGACTTTGCAATGTTTCCATCTGGCGCTGCACCTGCGCCAGTTCAGAAGGGCTGACAAAGCTCAACCCGCTATTGATCAACCCCAGGATGCCCAAAGCCAGCACCACCGCCAAAATCACCGCTGCCAGACCAGCCAAACCACCAAACAACAGCGCTTCGCTGCGCTGCAAGGGCTGAGTGCCGCCAGATGGTTTTGCCGCGTACGGCCTGGTCTTCGTCGGGCGGGAAGTCTTTACCTCACTGGCCGCAGGCTGCATTTCGATCTCTTCGGGAATGGGGTCAGGCTCCACCTCACCAGTTTGCACTTCCAGCACACGCGAGGGAAAGTTTTCCAACACAGGCAGTTCATCTTCTTCAGCCACTGTGCCTTGCACTTCTTCCTCATCCAGCACCACTTCGGCATCCACTGCTTCTTCAGCCAGTTCCGTCAATTCCTCCTGCGATGCTTCGATCATTACTTCGCCGGGAAAGTCGGGAATGGCCTCACCTGTCTCTGCTGAAACTTCCAGCAGCGGCTGCCATTTGGCTGCCATGCGCGGGCTGATGCCCTGCACACGCGCCAGGTCTTCCACCGAGGCAAAAGGCCGATCAGCAACGATCTTCTCTGCCAGCGCCTGACCGATGCCCGAGATTTCAAGCAACGCTTCGACACTGGCTGTATTCAAATCCAGTCTTCGCACAGGAAATTCTGTCATCTCAACCTCCAGTCAATCACACCAGGTCACTTTTTGGTCGCCCGTGCCGCCGACTGCCAGAACATTTTTGCGGCCGACGGTCATCAGAGCAGTGCCTGCGAATACAAATTTATCAAACGCTAAACGCCCTCAGGAACTTCGTGCAGGATAAATAATCCCATTTCCTGAATTAAGTATAGCCTTCCCGCACAGAAACTGCAAACGCTGGCAGCAAACTCCCTATGGCTTTCTCAAAGATATTTTTCCTTCCATTCTTCTGCCTGAAGGGGAGCTTTTTGTGCGGTGTTGAGCGGCGGTCTACGCTCCCCTAACAAAAAGCGAGCTGCCCTCAAAGAGGGCAGCTCGGAATTATTTCTTCCCAAAATTCACTATCGTTTCTGGTAAACCAGCGAGACCCAATCCTTGATCTGGGAACGCTCCACCAGGGTCAATCCGTCCGCCTCGGCCGCAGTGCGGATGCGCTCCTCCTGTTCCTCCAGAATGCCAGCCAGGATCAGCGTGCCATTGTGTGCCACCAGCCGCGTCAGGCCGGACTCGAACAGGCGCAGGATGATGGTTGCCAGAATATTGACCAGTACCACCGGCGCTTCCTGCATGGAGAAATCACCTTCCAGAATCTCTTCCACCGACCCCTGGCCGATCTCCATTCCGGCCAGCACGCCGTTGAACTCGGCATTCTCGCGGGTGGCCTTGACCGACTCGCGGTCAATGTCCACGCCCAGAGCGTGGCTGGCGCCCAGTTTGAGCGCCGCAATAGAGAGAATGCCCGAACCGCAGCCCACGTCAATCACCGGCTGGCCAGGTCGCACATGCTTCTCGGCCATCTCCAGACAGAGCTGGGTGGTGGGATGGGTGCCGGTGCCAAAGGCCATGCTGGGATCAATGTGAATGGGAATACGCACCGGGTCGTCTTTCTCGATCCAGGCCGGCAGCACCATCAAACGCTGCCCAATCGGAATAGGCCGGTAATGCACCTTCCAGGCCGCCATCCAGTCCTGATCTTCGATGGTGCGGAAGACCGCCTCAGGCAGTGGCTGAATACGCCCCAAAAACCACAGGCCTTCCTCCAGACGCTGACGCCGGTCTTCCAGGGTATCATCCATTGGCAGATAGCCAAAGACGCGCACCACCGGCAACTGCGTACCAGGATCATCCGCATTCACGCAGGTGACGCCGCTTTCCACCACTGCCCCGCCTTCAGCATAACGCGTGATCACATCGGCCACGGCCTCTGCCAGTTCACCATCCACTTCCAGCGAGATTTCCAGCCAGTGCTGCTCAGCCACCAAAAGTATCCCGCAGAATATCAAAGAAGCCGCGCTCTTGCGGCGCCACTTCAGTGCCCAGGGTATCGGCGATCTTGCCAAACAACTCCCGTTGATCGTCGCTCAAATGGGTGGGAATCTGCACGTTGACCATCACCTTCTGATCGCCGCGCCCAGTGTTGCGCAGGTGAGGCACGCCCTTGCCGCGCAGGGCAAAGACCTTGCCCGGCTGGGTGCCGGCTGGAATACGCAGCGGTTGCGGCCCGTCCACAGTGGGGATGTCGATCTCAGCCCCCAGGGTGGCCTGGGCTACATTAATATTCAAATCCAGCAGGATATCATCATTCATGCGGCGGAAGAACTTATGCGGTTTGACGCGCACATCCAGATAAAGATTGCCGCGCGGCCCGCCGTTCTCTCCCGGCTGGCCTTCGCTCGCCAGGCGAATGCGGGTGCCATCATCCACTCCGGCTGGAATGGAAACCTTCTTCTGGATCATTTTGCGCTCAAAGCCAGAGCCGCGGCAGGTCTCACAGGGCGTGTTGACCACTTCACCCTTGCCGGAACAGGTCGGGCAGGTGGTAACCTGCACCATTGATCCAAGCAGGGTCTGGCGAACCTGGCGTACTTCTCCAGCCCCGTTACAGGTCTGGCAGCGCGCCGGGGAAGTGCCCGGTTTTGCCCCCGAACCGGAACAGGTGCTGCAAGTTTCGTCGCGGGTGAATTCGATGTCTTTTTCCACACCGAAAACGGCTTCTTCAAATTCCAGCTTGACGCTCATGCGCAGGTCGGCCCCGGCCCGCGGTGCATTACGCCGCCGGGAACTGCTGCGCATTCCGCCAAAGCCAAACAATTCCTCAAATATATCTGAAAAATCGATCGTGCTGAAATCCGGCATACCGCCCATCCCGTTCAAACCGGCATGACCGTAGCGGTCATAAGCAGCCCGCTTGTCCTCATCCGACAGGATGGCATAGGCCTCGTTGATCTCTTTGAATCTTTCTTCTGCGTCCGCTTCTTTGCTCACATCCGGGTGATATTTGCGCGCCAGCGTACGAAAAGCGGATTTTAACTCCTCTTGCGAGGCGCCGCGCGGTACACCCAGAACTTCATAGTAGTCTCGTTTTGCCATACAAATCCCAGTAGGTCAAGCCGGATAATCCAAGGAAACCTGACAGGTGGATTCCACCTGCCAGGCCCTGGTTTTCATGCAACGGTCAGCAATGGATAATGCCTCCCGATTGTAACACAACAACTACTCGCTGGTGAACTCGCCGTCCACCACATTCTCGTCGCCACCAGAAGCGCCATCGCCAGCGGGAGCAGCGGCCTCGCCAGGCTGCGGGCCGGCCTGTTGGTACATGCTGGCACCGATCTGCTGAATGAATTGCTCCAGGTCATTGGTGGCCTGTTCCAGAGCAGCCTTGTCTTCACCTTCCAGCAATTCACGCAAGTGCTTGATCTTCTCCTGCGCTTCGCTCTTCTTGTCCTCCGCGATCTTGTCAGCATTTTCGTTGATCAATTTCTCGGTGGAGTAAGCAATGGTATCCGCCTTGTTGCGCGTCTCGATCATATCCTTGCGGCGCTGATCTTCATCGGCGTGCAGTTCGGCTTCCTTGCGCATGCGCTCAATCTCGTCCTCTTTCAGGCCAGATGAAGCGGTAATGGTGATCTTCTGACTGCGGCCGCTGGCCTTGTCCTGGGCGGTTACATTGAGAATGCCATTGGCATCGATATCAAAGGTAACCTCGATCTGCGGGATGCCGCGCGGTGCGGGGGGAATACCGTCCAGAATGAACTTGCCCAGCGATTTGTTATCGACAGCCATGGGGCGTTCACCCTGCAATACGTGGATCTCGACCTGGGTCTGTGAATCCGCCGCCGTGGAGAAGGTCTGGCTCTTGCGGGTGGGCACAGTGGTATTGCGCTCGATAAGCGGCGTGGCAACCCCGCCCAGGGTTTCCACCGACAGGGTCAGCGGAGTCACGTCCAGCAGCAGGATGTCATTTACTTCACCGCCCAGCACGCCCGCCTGAATGGCGGCACCGACCGCTACCACCTCATCGGGGTTAACGCTGCGGTTGGGCTCGCGGTTGAACATCTTGCGCACCGCGTCCTGTACGGCCGGCATGCGGCTCATGCCGCCCACCATAACCACTTCGTTGATGTCTTCGGCCTTCAAACTGGCATCCGCCAGGGCGCGGCGCATGGGTTCAATAGTGCGCTCCACCAGGCTGGCAGTTAACTGCTCCAGTTTGGCGCGGGTCATGGTCAACACCAGGTGCTTGGGGCCGGTGGCATCTGCCGTCAAATAGGGCAGGTTAATCTCGGTCTGCATGGTGGTCGAAAGCTCGATCTTGGCCTTCTCTGCCGCTTCCTTCAAACGCTGCATGGCCTGACGGTCGCTTTGCAGTTCAATGCCGTTTTCTTTCTTGAACTCGCCAATCAAATAATCCATTACCACCTGGTCGAAGTCGTCGCCACCCAGGAAAGTATCGCCCGAAGTGGAACGTACCTGGAAAACGCCGTCGCCAACATCCAGAATGGAAATATCGTAAGTGCCGCCACCCAGGTCATAGACCGCAATCACTTCGTTCTTCTTCTTGTCAAGGCCATAAGCCAGCGAAGAAGCGGTCGGCTCGTTGATGATGCGCATCACTTCCAGACCGGCAATGCGGCCGGCATCTTTGGTGGCGTTGCGCTGGGCATCGTTGAAATAGGCCGGCACGGTGATGACAGCCTTGGTCACCGGTTCGCCCAAAAAGCTCTCGGCATCGGTCTTTAATTTGGCCAGGATCATGGCCGAAACTTCAGGCGGCGAGTATTCCTTGCCGTCCAGCACCACGCGCACATCACCATTGGGAGCTTTGGCCACCTTGTACGGCACGCGCGAAATCGTGCGCTGCACTTCGGGGTCATCGTATTTGCGCCCCATGAAGCGTTTGATCGAAAAGATGGTGTTTTCCGGGTTAACAATGGCTTGATTGCGAGCCACCCGCCCCACCAGCCGTTCGTGATTCTTGTTCACCGCCACCACCGAGGGACAAAGGCGTTCGCCTTCAGCAGTGTTGATGACGGTCGGCTCGCCGCCTTGCATGACGGCCATCGCCGAGTTGGTTGTCCCCAAGTCAATTCCTATGATCTTTGCCATATCCTTATCCTCCTATCGCGCTACCCGCACCATCGCCGGGCGCAGCACCCGGCCGTCGGGCATCTTGTATCCTTGCTGCAATACTTCGATAATTTCTCCACTCTCGTGTGTGGGGCTTTCTTCGCTCGAAATCGCTTCATGACAGGTGGGATCAAACTCACCTTTTTCCTCCGCGACCGGCAGAATGCCTTCCTGCTCGAGAATGGTCTTCAACTTTTGTGAGATCAATTCAAACCCTGTGGCCCAGGCTTCGCCTTCACCGCCATCAGATGGACGGTTCTTCAATGCCCGCTCCATGTCATCCAAAATAACCAGGTATTTCTTCAACACCTCGCCGGTGATCGTCTGGCGCATCTGCGCCTGATCGCGCTCCAACCGCTTCTTGTAGTTGGAAAAATCCGCCCGTTCGCGGTGCCAGCCATCCAGATGATCCTCGGCCTTTTTGCAAGCTTCGTTGATCCTGGCCTGCATCTCTTCATATTCATTGCGGCTGAGTGTGATCAATTCTTCCTCTAATCTTTCCTCCAGAACCTCCCCATCCTGACAGACATTTTTCTTCTCGACAGGTTCCACAGTTTTCTTGGTTTTGTTCTTGGTCATTAATCTTCACCTCAATCTCACCACAGTACTCAGGATTCTCCCAGCGTCTCTGCGACCATATCGCTGAGCAGGCTGGAAAGAAAGCGCACCGTGGAAATGGCGTGTCCATAAGGCATACGCATGGGCCCTAAAACGCCCAATGTTCCGGTTGCCAAACCGGGCGCCCCGTAGCGGGCCAGCACCAGTGAGCACTGGCTCAGGTCGTCCCAGGTACCTTCACCGCCAATCAAGACATGCACGCCGCCTACTGCACCAGTGAGCACTGTGCGCGCCAGCAAGTCTTGCAGCAGCGAGCGTTCTTCCAGGAAGCGCAGCGCCCGGCGAGCCTCTTCGGCATTCGAGAACTCCGGCTCTGAAAGTACATTCGTCCAGCCATCCAGATAGATCTCACCTGCAGCCAGCGAATTGGCTTTCTGCAGATCCTCGGCAACCCAAATGGCTGCGTCATGCTCCAGGCCTGTCAGACCTGCGGCCGCAGCCAAAATGGATTCCACATCGTACCCGGCCAGGTTTTCCGTCAGCCGGTTGGCTGCCGCCGAAAGCCTGCTTTGCGACACCGGGCCATCCAGCAGCAGGATGCGCTGATGGATCTCACCCGAAGCCGTGACCAGCACCATCAACACCTGCCGTCCCTGGGTCGAGATCAATTCCAGATGCTTGAACCGTGAATGGTCCGGGTGCGGGGCAGTGATCAAAGATGCAGCCTGAGACTGGTAAGCCAGCACGGAAGCCGCCAGCCGCATCCACTGATCCACGTCGTACTGCATCTGGTAAAACTGGTGGCTGATCATCTGACGGGTGGATTCCGGCAGTTCATTGCTGCGCTGTAAATGCTGCTGCACAAAATAGCGGTAACCGTCTTCAGTGGGCACGCGCCCGGCTGAAGTATGCGGCTGGCGCAGGAAACCCATCTCGGTCAACGCCGCCAGTTCATTGCGCACGGTGGCCGAACTTGAGTCCAGTTTGTAATGCGATACCAAACGATTGGAGCCCACGGGGTTGGCCGTTTCGGTGTAATCGTGGATCACCAGCGAAAGGATCAGCTTCTGGCGCTCAGTTAATAGGGTTTGATCGCTCAAGGCATTCATGCTTGGCACCTCTTTAGCACTCTCGTCGTTAGAGTGCTAAATTTCACAGGTATGATGATACCATGCCTGAAAGTGACCGTCAAGAAATGCGGCTTGCCTGGCGGAATTTCTGATGAATTTTTTATATTTCCCGCTTCCTGTGCACCGCACTTCCTTATATAATGGTTTTCGCATCCCCGCCTGCATGGCGTCCAGGCTTGCCGCCACCATCAACAGGTCCCCGTCGCAGCCGCACATCATGCTATAATTGGCGCTGCTTATGGAAACCATCACGCCGCGCCTGTCGAACCGCCAGAAAAAGAACCTGTTCATCCTGTTGGGCATGGGCCTGGCCGTCTTCATTTTGAGCGCCTTTCCCAATGCCCGCGGCGCCAAAACAGAGCACATGTTGTGGGTGCTTTCCAGAGATGAAAGCTTCCAGTATCCTTTCCTGACCGCCATGCTCACCCCAACCGGCAGCCTGCTTGAATCCCTGAAGCGTTTTCTCTCTTACCAGCATTATATTTATGGCTATCCCTTTTACCTGCTTTCCACCCTGGCGGTGCTGCCTTCGCGGCTGATCTTCGGCGGTGACTTTGCCAACCAGGTGCAATTAAATCTCTTGCTGCTGCGGCAACTGGTCAGCGTGCTGCCCATGTTGACGGCCCTCGGTTTTTTGACCTACCTGACCACCCGTCTGGAAAACACCTTTAAAAGCGTGGCGCTCTTTGCCTTTCTGGTGAGCGTGCAGGGTGTGACCCGCCAAAATTTGCAATGGTGGCACCCGGACGCCTTCACCTTTCTGATGATCGTGCTGACCTTCTTCTTCCTGGATCGCGACCAGTTGCGCTTTGGGCGGCATTTCTACTGGGCTGCCGTAGCCTGCGGCCTGGCTGCTGCCACCAAAGTGATCGGGGTGTTCTTCTTTTTGGCCATTCCTCTCTACCTTGTGGTCGGCCTGCGCCAACGCAAGATCAACCTGAAGAAAGCCATCCGGGCGGCCGTCTTGTTTGTGCTGCTGATGGTGATAGTCGTGGTGGTCACCAATCCTCTGCTGCTTGTATCGCACACGCGGGCCAGCATCATCGCCGTGCATCGCGCCCACAGCGATGAGTTCTACAAGGGCTGGGGTACCGGCGACCAATACCAGCTCGGTTTCCTGGCCTGGATCCCGGTTTTGACCGCCTGGTATGGTCAGGGCGCCTTCCTCATCTTCGGTGCGGCTTCCCTTCTGCTGGGCTGCTTTTGGGGCCGGCGCAAATTGCTGCACTGGCTCATCCTGAGCTGGGTGCTGCCCTATGCTGTGTACATCTTTTATTCCATTGCCAATAAACCCGACCATTACATGCTGCCGGTTGTACTGCCCATGTATGCCTGCCTTTTCACCCTGGCCGATCTCGGTCACACCAACGGCCAAATCGGCAAGGGGGAAACCAAACAGGTACAGCCCATCCCGCCCCGTAATTTTCTCAAGACCATCCTGTTCGCCGACCTCACCATGGCCATCGTCCTGCTGGCCATGGGCGGGCAATTCATGCGCAATCTGCAACGCGGTCAACGCCTTTACCACGAAGCCATGGTGGCCGAGCCGCTGGTGCTCTCCTGCAACATCAGTCCTTCCAATGACCTGGACGGCCAACGCGTTCACCTGGATGCGGATAAATGGTATTTGGTCGAGAATTTTGACAACGCCGCCGACCCCAAGGTGCGCCATTTTCTGGTTGTGCAGGGGCCTGTCGTTGTGCAGGCCACACCGGGAACAGGCCAGCAGGCCTGGGGCTGCGTCAGTGAAGCCCGGGCCATGTTCAGCGCCCAGGAGCGCGCCATATCCTTCAAGTATAAAAACCCCGGCATGCAGGTATTTGGGCCAGACGGACGGCAAGTGCATTAAAACTGGCAATCCGTCCTCAGTGCGCCTTAATCTTTGAGCCTCCGGGATTTGCCGAGCAAGAGGAGTTTGGTGGAGCTTTTGGGACACCCACACCACTGCTGCCCATCCCGCATCTTTCCAAAGAACCTGATCTTTCATTTCCCGAATCACTTCAGAATGTGCTAAAATTTTTAGACGGTTACGCTAACTGCTTTAAAGGCTATATATAGATGTTGATGGTTTTTCTCCAATCTCATCCCGGCCTCCAGATGGGGATGTCCCTTTTTCTACCCGGATAGTCTCCAACATCCGGAAATTCCCCGCAACAAGTTTTGCTTTTATTGCGCCAAAGGATAATGCCATGAAACAATTTGAGTTTCGCTCTGTCAGAGCACCTGTTTACCGGGATGTCCCCGCTGACCAGTGGAATGACTGGCGCTGGCAGCTCAGCCACCGCTTGAACACCATTGAAGATTTCGAGAAAGTTCTGCCCCTCACCCCCGGCGAGAAGCAAGCCCTCAGCACACCGGGCTTGTTCCGCGTGGATGTTACCCCTTATTTCATCTCACTGGTCAACCCGGATGACCCCCATGACCCCATCCGCCGCCAGATCATCCCCACCGATTTGGAGTTGACACCCTTTGAAGGCGACATGCAAGACTCGCTGGCAGAAGATGAGCAGTCGCCTGTGCCGGGACTGGTGCATCGCTACCCGGACCGGGTGCTGATGCTGGTCACCAACCAGTGCGCCACCTATTGTCGCTATTGCACCCGCTCGCGTCTGGTGGGGCATTCGGGCGCCAACTTCTCCCGCAACGATCATGAAGCCATGCTCGATTACATCCGCCGCACCCCGGTGGTGCGGGATGTGCTTATCTCTGGCGGCGACCCCCTGACCCTGGCCCCCGGCGTGCTGGAAAACGTTCTACGCAAGCTGCGCGAAATCCCCCATGTGGAGATCATCCGCATCGGCTCGCGTGTGCCGGTCTTTGTGCCGCAGCGCATAACAGACGAACTGTGCAACATGCTCCAGCAATACCATCCACTGTGGTTCAACATCCACGTCAACCACCCCAACGAGATCACCGCCGAACTGGCCGAGGCAATGGACAAGCTCAGCCGGGCCGGCATCCCGCTCGGCAACCAGTCGGTACTGCTGGCTGGCATCAACGACTGCGTCAACGTGCAGCGCAAGCTGGTCAATGATCTGGTGCGCATCCGGGTGCGGCCCTATTACCTCTACATCTGCGACATGGTGGCCGGGGCGGGGCACTTCCGCACCCCTGTATCCAAAGGCATCGAGATCATTGAAGGGCTGCGTGGCCACACCTCCGGGTTTTGCGTACCCACCTTTGTGGTTGACGCCCCTTACGGCGGCGGCAAGGTGCCCGTAGGACCGAATTATCTTCTTTCCAGTTCAGATCACCGCGTTGTCCTGCGCAACTACGAGGGCTTCATCTCCACCTATGAGGAACCAGCCCATTACACCACCCATAACCCAGCCGCCTGCGCTTTTTGCCAGGACCGGCGTGAGGAAAACGGCCAGCGCGGTGTCTCGGGCTTGCTGCAAAGCGATGCCAATATCATCAAACCCGAAGGCTTTGACACGACCCATCACCGCCAGGAGAATTAATCATAACCAAGAGGGAGAATTGCCAACCTGACAGAAAACCGCATCTGAATTTGTCCAGCTTCTACAAAAGACGCAGTAAACCAGACGCGGCAAACTTGTTTGACAATGAACTCCTTTAAGTGTATACTTTTTCCATCTTAGCTTGCCAAGTAAAAAGGCGAGGTGTGTTTGTTCTCAATTCCCCCCAATCCAACTACTTTACAGAGGATTTATTTGCATGGCTGATCTTTTGAATGTCGAAGGTCTCGAAACCCATTTCCAGACCCGTGATGGCACTGTCCACGCGGTGAATGGCGTTTCCATCCGTTTGAAGGAAGGTGAAACGCTGGGGATCGTGGGTGAGAGCGGTTGTGGTAAAAGCGTGACAGTGATGTCGATGTTGGACTTGATCCCCAAACCACCAGGGGAAGTGGTCGCAGGAGAAGCAATCTATCAAGGCAAGGACTTGCTGAAGATGTCCAATGAAGAGATCCGCCATGTGCGCGGCTCACAGATCAGCATGGTCTTTCAAGACCCCATGACGTCCTTCAATCCAGTGTTGAGCATAGGATACCAGGTAGCAGAACCCCTGGAGATTCACAACGGCGTGCCGCGCAACCAGGCGTTTGACCGCGCCGCCGAAATGCTGGACATGGTGGGCATTCCCAATGCCAAAGAACGACTGAATGAGTACCCCCACCAGTTCTCGGGCGGTATGCGTCAGCGGGTGATGATCGCCATGTCCTTGATCTGTACGCCGCAAATCCTGATCGCTGACGAACCAACCACAGCCCTGGATGTAACCATTCAGGCCCAGATCATTGAACTGGTCAAACGGCTGCGTGACGAACTCGGCATGGCCATCATCTGGATCACCCATGACCTGGGCATTGTTGCCGGTCTGGCAGACCGGGTGGCGGTGATGTACGGCGGCCTGATCATTGAGGAAGCCGACGTTAAGGATCTGTATGCAAAGCCATCCCATCCTTATACCATCGGCTTGCTGGGCAGTCTGCCGCGTGTGGACGGAAAACACGGTGACCGGCTGGCATCCATTGATGGCCTGCCACCCACACTGATGGAGAAACCCCGTTTCTGCCCATTTGCGCCGCGTTGCACATACGCTGTTGACCATTGCTGGCAGGAAAACCCTGCACTGCAATCCTTGACACCAACCCACAAGGTCGCCTGTTGGGTGGATCCTGAGACGGGGAGTGAACGCTGATGAACTCTGAACGCGAAATTTTGTTACGAGTTGACAATCTGGTCAAACATTTTCCCATCACCCAGGGCATTCTTCTTCAGAAGAAAGTGGGTGCTGTTCATGCCGTGGATGGCATTTCCTTTGACATCTATAGAGGGGAAACCCTCGGTCTGGTTGGCGAATCTGGCTGCGGAAAATCAACCACCGGGCGCACCATCCTGCAGCTTTACCGCCCAACCTCCGGGCATGTCTATTTTGAAGGAAGAGACCTCGCCGAGTTGAAGGCCGAAGAATTGCGCCAGGTGCGCCGCCGGGCACAGATGATCTTTCAGGACCCGTATGCCAGCCTGAACCCGCGCATGACAGTGGGTGAGATCATTGGCGAACCGTTGATCATCTTCAACATCATGCGCGGCCAGGAACTGCGCAACCGGGTGGCCAGCCTGCTGGAACTGGTTGGCCTGAACCCGGCTTATGCCAATCGTTATCCGCACGAGTTTTCCGGCGGCCAGCGCCAGCGCATCGGTGTTGCCCGCGCCCTGGCATTGAACCCGTCTTTGATCGTCTGCGATGAGCCGATCTCGGCCCTGGACGTTTCCATTCAGGCCCAGGTGGTCAATCTGCTGGAAGATTTACAGAAAGAACTTGGCCTGACCTACCTGTTTATTGCCCACGACCTGTCGATGGTACGCCACATTAGCGACCGTGTGGCGGTAATGTATCTTGGTGTGATCGTAGAACTGACCACACGTGAAGAGCTTTACAACAACCCGCTGCACCCCTATACCCAGGCGCTGCTTTCTGCTGTGCCCATTCCAGACCCGCTGGCCGAAGAAAAGCGGCAGCGCATCATTCTGGAAGGGGATGTTCCTTCGCCAGTCAACCCACCGTCCGGCTGCCGTTTCCGCACGCGTTGCAGGCTGGCAACCGATATCTGCGCCAAGGAACGTCCCGAGTTTCGCGAGGTGAAACCAGGCCACTTTGTAGCTTGCCACCTTGTGTAATATAATTAAGTTGTGTATGTAAGAGGTACTGGCCTGGTCGAGGTGTCCGGGCTGCCGGCCTCTTATAACGAAACCCTTTCTCTAAACTCTCTTATAAGGAGGAGAAGAATGCGTAACAAAACTTTTACCCTGGCTGCGATCCTGATCGTTGCCTCCATGGTGTTGGCTGCCTGCCAGCCAACAGCAGCACAACCTGAGGTCATCGTCCAGACTGTAATGGTCGAAGGCGAATCTCAGATCATCGAAGTAACCGCCACCCCCGCACCGGCACCGGAAGCCAAGAAGGTTCTCAACTTCCGCTTCGGCCCTGGGGATATCCCCACCCTCGATCCTGCGTTGGGTACTGACACCTCCTCAATCCAGGTTATCGACGAAACCTTTATCGGCCTGACCCGCGCCGATGAAGTGACCAGCATTGTTCAACCTGGCATGGCCAGCAGCTGGGACATCAGCGAAGACGGCACCGTCTATACCTTCTACCTGCGCGATGATGTGCCGTGGGTGAAGTATGACGCCGTGAGCGACTCAGTGGTTCAGGTGATGGACTGCGAAGGCAATCCCCGCATCGTCAATGCCTACGACTTCGAATATGGCATCCTGCGCACCCTGGCTCCCGAGACTGCCTCTGACTATGCCTATGTTCTGAACTTTGCCATTGTCGGCGGCGACGAATATAACGGCGGCACAGGCACAGCCGAAGATGTTGGCGTCAAGGTCATCGACGACACCACCCTGGAAATGACCTTCAAGCAGGCTGCTGCCTACAACGCAGCCATCGCCGGCATGTGGATCGCATTTGCCCAGCCCGCTTGGTTGATCGAAGGCGATGACTGCACCGAAGCCCGCGGCGACCGCTGGACCGAAACCGGTTTCTTCCAGGGCTATGGCCCGTACGCTATGAAGGAATGGGTGCATGACTCCTACCTGACCATGGTCAAGAACCCCTTCTGGCCTGGCACCCCCGAGGTTCCTTCCCCCAAGATCGAAGAGGTCAATTTCTACTTCCTCGATGAGTCGCCTGCCTTCGCTGAATACGAAGCTGGCGGCCTGGATGTGACTGCCGCCCCGTTGGCTGACATCGACCGCATTAAGGCCGACCCGGTTCTGTCCAAAGAACTGGTGATCGCCCCCAACATGTGCACCTACTACTATGGCTTCAACACCAAAGCCGCTTTTGTCGATGATGTGCGCGTGCGCCGTGCCCTGTCCCTGTCCATTGACCGCCAGGGCTTGATCGACAACGTGCTCAAGGGTGAGCAGACACCTGCCCAGTGGTTCTCGCGCCCCGGCCTGGCCGGCGCCCCCACCCCCGAATCGCACCCCGACCTGGGTGTGAAATATGATGTCGAACAGGCCAAAGCCATTCTGCAGGAATACATGGATGAAATGGGCTATACACCTGCCGATGTCAACATCACCCTGATGTTCAACACCTCCGAAGGCCACCGCAAGATCGCCGAAGCCATCCAGCAAATGTGGAAGGACAACCTGGGCCTGGACGTTCAGGTGGTCAACCAGGAATGGGCTGTCTACCTGAAGACCATCAAGGGCGCCGACACTCCCCAGATCTATCGCCTGGGCTGGTGCCAGGACTACGCAGATGCCAACAACTTCATCTTTGAAGTGTTTGCCTTGGGCGGTTCTGCCAACACAGATGACGACAAAGACGGCATTGCCGAAGGTGGTATTAGCTGGGGCAAGGATGACCCGCTGTACCAGGTCTTTGAAGACAAGATGGTCGAAGCTGCCCGCGAACTTGACCCCGCCAAGCGCGTGGAACTGTACGCCGAAGCCGAAGAGATGCTGGTTTGGGAAAAGGCCGCCATGGCCCCCATCTACTGGTACACTCGCACGACCATGACCAAGCCGTATGTGACCCGCACCTTCTCGGCAGCCGGGCACGAATACTTTGAAAAATGGGACATCGATATGTCCGCCAAGTAGGACATAGCGAAAACCATTGCTACCTGATCAAGGGGGGGCTATGTCCCCCCCTTGATCCTCTTAGACCAACAAGCATTACATTTTCAAGATTTGCAATATTGGAGGCCTTGAATGGGTCGATATATCATCCGCCGTATCCTTTATATGATCGTGGTGCTGCTGGTTGTTTCGGCGATCACCTTTGGCCTGATGCATTCTGTCCCGGGCGGGCCATTTGACCGGGAAAAAGCCCTTCCGCCAGAGATCATGGCCAACTTGAACAAGCGCTATCATCTCGACGACCCGTTGCTTGTTCAATATGGCAATTATCTGAACGATGTGTTCATTCCAAGTTTCAGTACCACACCTCCCACCCCTGCCCTGGAAGATGACGCAATGATCAAATTCAAGGTGGGCGGCATCTATGTCAACTGGATGAATTTTGGCCCCTCATTCAGTTCGCGCAGCCGCACAGTCAATGATATCTTCCGTGACCAGTTGCCCATCTCAGCCCAGCTAGGGGTTTTGGCGCTCATTGTGGCGCTGCTCATCGGGCTGCCTGCCGGCATCATGTCGGCTTTGAAACAGAATACGATCTTTGATTATGTGGGCATGAGCCTGGCCATCTTTGGCGTGTCTGTGCCGGTCATTGTGCTGGGGCCGATCCTGATCTGGATCTTTGGCGTTAGCCTGAAATGGCTGCCGCCGACCGGCTGGGGAGCCAAACCGCCATTCACCTTCTTCTTCTTCCCCCGGGATCTGACCTACAAAGGATTCTGGCAATATGCCATCATGCCCGCCATTGCTCTTGGCCTGGGAAGCTCGGCCATCATTGCCCGCCTGACGCGTGCCAGTTTACTGCAAGTGGTACGTGAAGATTACATCCGCACAGCGCGCGCCAAGGGCCTCAAGGAACGCTGGATCATCGTCCGCCATGCCATGAAGAATTCCATGATCCCGGTGGTAACCATTCTTGGCCCCATGTTTGCCGCCCTGATCACCGGTACCTTTGTCACCGAACTGACCTTTGGCATCCCCGGCATGGGTAGATACTTCGTGACCAGCATCACCAACCGGGATTATCCGGTCATCATGGGCACGATTCTGCTCTATGCATTGTTCCTGGTTGTGGCAAACCTGCTTGTGGATCTGGTGTATGCCTACCTCGATCCCCGCATTCGTTACGAATAAGAGACTTTCTCAACTCAATAAAGCTCATCCATTCTGCAAACAAGTCAAGAGCTTTTGAGGAGGATCAATGACAGCTGAGTTAAAAGTAAATCCTGAACAATACGAAAAAGTAAGCAGCGGCGGAGCCATTGCCCAAAAAGGCGAAAGTCTTTTCATGGACGCCCTGCGCCGCCTGGTTCGCAACCGCGCCGCGGTGGTTGGCGGCTCGATCATCATCATTCTGATCCTTGCGGCAGTACTGGCTGATTTTATTGCTGTGAAGCCCTATTCGTTGCAGATTCTCACAGATCAGAACGTTGTAGCGCCATGGTTGGTCAAGGTTTTCCCAACCATGGAACCCTATGCCCGCTATTCGGATGTTTACCCTCTAGGGGCGGATTACGTTGGCCGTGACCTCTTCAGCCGCATCCTGTATGGCGCCCGGATTTCACTGATGGTGGCTTTCATCGGCCCGCTGATCAGTTTGATCATCGGCGTCGTCTATGGCAGCATTTCCGGCTTCCTGGGCGGACGGGTGGACACCATCATGATGCGCGTGGTAGATGTGCTGTATGCCTTCCCCAGCTTGCTGTTCATCATTCTGCTGATGGCATTTTTCCGCGGCACTTTTGCCAACCCCACCCCAGGCTCCTTTACCTACACGGTCAGCAGCCTGGATAAAAGCATGGGCGGCATGTTGTTCATCTTCATCGGCATCGGCCTCACTGCCTGGGAAACCATGGCCCGCCTCACCCGCGGCCAGGTTCTTTCGGTGCGGGAAAAAGAATTTATCGAGGCTGCCCGCACAATTGGCGCCGGAGATATCCGCATCATGTTCCGCCACATCCTGCCCAACATCGTTGGCCCGCTGGTGGTTGCCGAAACCCTCGCCATCCCCGGCTATATTTCCACCGAAGCTTTCCTGTCCTTCATTGGTCTGGGCGTCAACCCGCCCACGCCTTCCTGGGGAGCCATGATCTCGGATGGCGCCCAGGTGGTGCGCACCTATCCCAACCAGACCATTTTCCCGGCTCTGGCGCTGGCCATTACCATGTTTGCTTTCAACTTCCTTGGCGACGGCCTGCGGGATGCGCTTGACCCCCGCCTGCGGGGCACGCAGTAAGTTCTTTGCAGGCACATAACAATGCTGTTTTGCGGCCTCCCATCGGACAGGGAGGCCGCTTTTTCTTTCTGGTTATGAGGCGATGGGAAAGCAATGCAAGGCTGTTCGCACAGCTTGCCGGTTTTGGTTATAATAAAACCTGATCTGGTATACCAGAATTTTGTTTGAGGAGATCAATTCATGTCACTTCGTAGACGTTCAATATGGTTGGCATTCCTATTGGTTGTGCTTCTGTTGGCTGCGTGCCGCCCTGCCGCAGAAGACCCTGCACCGGCCAACCCAACGCCTGAACCTGTACAGGCCACCCCAACCGCAACCCCCACACCGCCGCGTACCCTGGTGGTTTGTCTGCGCCAGGAGCCTGCCACCCTGTATGCCTACGGCGGCTCATCGCAAAGCATGTGGAGCGTGCTGGAAGCCGTGTATGATGGCCCCTTTGACACCCGTCAATTTGGCGTCCAGCCTGTCATCCTCGAAAAACTGCCGGATTTTGAGAACGGCGATGCTGCATTTGTGCCCCAGGATGTGAGAGCCGGCGACCTGGTAGTAAATGTGGATGGCGATCTGGTGGCTCTGGAAAAGGACGTGCGGGTGCAGCCCGCCGGCTGCTCCAGGCCGGAATGCATCATTGCCTGGGACGGCAGTTCACCGCTGCAAATGGAGCAGTTGCAGCTCAAGTTCCGCCTGCTGCCGGGGTTGACCTGGTCAGATGGTGCTCCGCTCACCGCCGCCGATTCAGTCTATTCCTTTGCGCTGGCCAACGACCCCGCCACGCCGGTTTCCCGCGAGGTTGTTGCCCGCACGGCTTCATACGAAGCTCTGGATGAGATGACCATTGAATGGCGCGGCCTGCCGGGCTATTTCCCCGCCCGGTATCAAACCATGTTCTGGCTGCCCCTGCCCAAACACGCCTGGAGTGGGTTAAACGCAGCAGATTTGTTGACAGCAGAGATTTCTTCCCAAAAGCCGCTGGGCTGGGGCCCGTATGTGATCGATGAATGGGTTAAGGGTGACCACATCCAGCTCAGCAAAAATCCGGCATATTTTAAGGCGGCAGAAGGTCTGCCAAATTTCGATATCCTTGTTTACCGTTTTTTGAGTGAGTATACCGACAGCAACCTGACCGCCCTGCTAAACGGTGAATGTGACGTGGTGGATCAAGATGTCATGGTGGATGATGAACTGGATGTGGTGCTGCGCTTGCAGCAAAACCGCGAACTGCAAGCCTGGATCTCATCCTCCACCGAGTGGGAACACCTCGACTTTGGCATCGTACCCGCCAGCTATGATGATGGTTACAATGCCTTCACTGGCGACCGGCCGGATTTCTTTGGCGACGTGCGCGCCCGCCAGGCTTTTGTGATGTGCATGGACCGGGCAGGCATTGTTTCCCGCTGGCTGTGGGATCAATCGGCGGTACCGGTCAGCTACCTGGCGGCTTCTCATCCGCTGGCGTTGACCGATGCCCCTCTGGCCTATGACCCCATCGCCGGTGCCCAGCTGCTGGATCAGGTGGGCTGGAAAGATTTTGATGGCGACCCGGCCACACCACGCGTGGCCGCCGGGGTAACCGGGGTACCGGATGGCACACCACTTTCCGTCAATTACGCCACCACCAAAGCCCACATGCGTGTGGAAGTTGCCAAACACCTGGCCGCTTCGCTGACAGAATGTGGAATTCAGGTGAACGTCCAATACTACGACCCGGCAGAATTGTATGCGCCAGGCCCGGAAGGCATTGTATTTGGCCGCAAGTTTGATCTGGCACAGTATGCCTGGGGTTCAGGCACACAACCGCCCTGCCGTTTTTATGAAAGCAGCCAGATGCCTTCACCAGCCAATAACTGGCTGGGGATTAACGTAACCGGTTATAACAGCACAAACTTTGATGCTGCCTGTCAAGCCGCCCGCTATACCCGCATCGATCAGGCAGACGCCTTTGCCGAAAACCAGCGTGCTGCCCAGCGCCAGTTCGCTGCCGATCTGCCTGTTGCGCCATTGTATTACCGCACTGCTGTATCATTGGCCCGCCCGGACCTGTGCGGTCTGGACATGGACATCACCGCCCGCAGTGTATTATGGAATCTGGAAGAATTGGGTTATGGCGAAACCTGCCCGTGAAGCAGGTCTGCTTGTCAAACATCTTGTGGAAAGCTGATCATCGAGCTTTGAAAGGGTGAATCATGGATCGGGTTTTGATCGTAGACGATGCTCTCGATTTGGGCCGTTTATGGCAAACGGCGTTGAGGACAGTGGCGCCTTCCCTGAATATTATGGTCGTGCCTTCAGCCGAAGAAGCCTTGCTGGAGGCAAATTACCACAAGATCGATTTGCTGTTAACCGACATCCGTCTGCCTGGCATGGATGGTCTGGAGTTGGTAGGCCGTATGCGCCGCCTGCACCCGGTAATGAAAGTGATCCTGGTTACAGGCATCAAAGACGCCAACCATGAAGAATCTGCAAAAAAGTTAAAAGTGGATGCCTTCTTCGAAAAACCTTTCGATCTCGAAATCTTGCTGGACAAGGTAACCGGCCTGTTTGGATTGGAGAATCAAGGCATCAAGCCTCTGGCAGAGCAAATGGAACTGGAAACACCCGCAGTTCCAACCCGGGAGAAGCACCTTTCGGACATCCTGGCAGCTCTGCGCCAGGAGCTTAGCGCCCTGGCGGTGATCTTGCTGGATCAAGAGGGCAAGATCATACAATTAAGCGGTGAACTGCCGGTTGAAGATTTCGAATCAAAATGGGCACCCCAGATAGTAAACGTATTACACGCCGGGGATGCGATCTCCAGTTTGCTGGGCAAAGACGTACCCGAAAATGTACTTGCCTTCAGCGGTAAAAATTTCGACCTGATGCTAACAGCGCCAGTGGGTAATTATTCCCTGATCAGCGTTCTAAAAAGCGGTCGCACAGCAATCCGCCCGGCGGTAGCTTTTGAAGCCACAACCGTTGCCCTGCCGGAACTGATCAAAACCCTGCAAGAGATGGGACTGGTTGAGCAATCAGAGAAACAACCCGCTGAAACCATTAAGGAGGTTGAATTGGCAGAAAATGGACAGTTGGAAGAGGATCTGGCAGCGCTTTTATCCCAGCCGGAAGAGGTTTTGCGCAAGCAGGATGTGGATGCCTTCTGGGAAGAAGTCCCGGAAATCAAGGTCAAATCAGGTGCAGAATCCCTGTCCTATGAAGAAGCCAAAAAGCGCGGCCTTACCCCGCGACAGGACAAAGGCTGACCGCAATGTTCTCTACGAACACAGCAGGCCGCCCCGAACAGGGCGGCCTGCTGTGTCAGGCTCATCTGATTTCCCATTTTTCGTAGCGATTGTAACCAGTGATTGAAACCGGAGCCTTGACCGAAGGGCGCACAATGACCCAATCGCTGTACCAGATCAGAGGAGCGATCACAGCCTGCTCCTCAACCAGTATCTTTTCTGCACTGGCGTAAAGCGCCATGCGTGCGGCGGGATCAGTTTCCAGGGCAGCTTGGGCACAGAGCGTATCAAATTCAGGACTGTTCCAGTCCACCACATCACTGTAAGCTCCACCGGTGGCAAATACTTCCTTAAGGAAATTATTGGCATCTGGATAATCCTGAACCCAGCTGCTGCGGTAAACATTTTCTTTGCCTTCCTTGCGGGTGTTTTTATAGTCCGTCCAATCCTGACTGACCAGATCAGCGTTCACCCCCAGGGCGTATTTCCACATATTTATCACGGTTTCGGCACGTAGTTTATTGTTTTCACTGGTGTTATACATCAACACGATCTTCAATTGCTCTGCGGTTTGACCTGTTTCGTTCAAATAACTCTGGAGCAAATGCTGGGCACTGGTCAGATCGTATTTGATTCCCAAATTATAATAATCATCAAGCTGCGGGCAGCCGGTTGCACCAGGGTTGCAAAAATAAGGGGCCACAATCCCACTTTTGGAAACTTGCACAAGGATATTACGATCAATAGCCATTGACAAAGCCCGGCGCACACGCACATCATCGGTGGGCGCTAATTGGGTATTGAAGCTGTAAAACTCTGTACCCAAATCCCTGGTAGGGTATAGCCAGCGCGAATACTCGGGGTGGGTCATCATGCGTTCATATTCATCCGGAGGAAAACCCGTCACATCCAGATTGCCTTCTTCAAATTCAGCCAGAGCAGCACTGGGCGGCATATACTCCCAGGTAATGGAATTGAGCTTCGGTGAAGGGACAACATCTGTGCCAGGCCAGAATGGATTTCTTGCCATGATGATCCGTTTGTTGGGAATGTGCTGTTTCAGCACAAAAGGCCCATAACTCTGAAAGAATTCATCATCCGTCCAGAGTTCTCCGCGCCCCTGGGTACATTCATCACCCTCGATCAACCACCTGGGCATGGCATGGTTGAACCACAATCCGGCAATACTCAGATTATAGGCAGCGGGTTCTTTGAACCTGATCTCAAGGGTTTTGGCATCCAGCGCCTTAACGCCTACTGTGTTGAAATCCTCGGTTTCGCCATTGATGAAAGCCTGGGCGCCTTCAATCACCAGACCTTGCAGGAATGCATATTCCGCTCCGGTAGCGGGAGTCATCGTACGCCGCATACCATATTCAAAATCGTACGCAGAAACCTTGCGAGGCTGGTTGGCACAATCCCGCGCGTAAACAACCTTATTACGACTTGCATCCCATTGCACCCAGGGCACATCATCCCTGATGGCAAAAGTGTAAACCCTTCCATCCTCAGAAATTTTGTAACCAGTAGCCATGGCTAGCTCATTCTGGGCGGTCTGCTCATTCTGACGGGTTAACCCCACCGTGACTTCATCGACCAATTGAATGCTGGCCTGATTCACAGCCAGAGCAGGGTCCAGGCCGGTAAATTCTTCACTCAGCGCAAGCCGTAAATCTTTTTGCACTGTCTTGGCCGTCTCCTTGCAAGCGGCCAGGAGCATTGAACCAAGGATGAACAAACATATGGAAAAAAGGTGTTTGGAACGTGGCATGGTATTTTCCTCCAGAGTTTAAGACCGCGGGAAAACCCGCTTCTATTTGGCGTTCTATGAAAGCCCAGGAACCACCAAGAAGACTTTAAGTTTGGTACTCCATCCAGACTGGCTCTGTAACAAAAAAGCCGGTTAAATGGATTGATGTAAAATTAGTGAGCAATACTGGTGTGGAAAGATCACCCAGGCTGGTCAGACCAACTGCGTATTTATATCATATTCGTATGCTGAAAAATGGTTTGTAAGCAGATTGTAAATAATCTCAGTTCGGGATAACAAAAAACCGCCAAAACTCCCCCCAAATCTCTTTATCCCAAATTCACGATTAAATCAAACCGACACCTCGACAAGCTCAGTCTGCGGTTTGACAATAGCCATGCCGCCCCGTACGGGGCGGCATGGTTGTTTTTTGAAAGCGGGAAAAGGATTATCGTTGAATATCCCACTTCTCGTAGCGATCGTAGCCTGTGAGGGAAACGAAAGCCTTGACTTCGGGGCGCACAATGGAATAGCCGCTGTACCAGGCCAAAGGTGCGATCACAGCTTCATCCTCAATAAGGATCTTCTCAGCCTGGGCATAGAGCGCCATGCGGGCCACGGGATCAGCTTCCTTGCTGGCTTCGGCGCACAGGGCATCAAATTCAGCACTGGTCCAGTCCACCACCTCGCTGTAGGCGCCGCCAGTGGAGAAAACTTCCTTTAGGAAGTTGTTGGCATCCGGGTAATCCTGCACCCAACTGCTGCGATAGAGATTTTCATTGCCTTCTTTGCGGGTAACCCTGTAAACAGCCCATTCCTGGTTGGTCAACTGGACTTCCACACCCAGGGTGTCCTTCCACATTTGCTGGACAGCTTCAGCGCGCAGCTTGTGAGCTTCAGCCGTATTGAACATCAATACGATGTTCAGGCCCGCCGCAGTCTGTCCGGTCTCATCCAGATATTCTTGCAACAAAGCTTTGGCGCCTTCCGGGTCATATTTCACGCCCAGATCGGGGTAGTCGGCAACTTGCGGGCAGCCGGCTGCACCAGGATTGCAGAAATAGGGGGCCACAACACCACTCTTGACGACCTGCACCAATGCCTCGCGATCGATCGCCATGGAAAGGGCTTTGCGGACGCGCACATCATCGGTTGGGGCCAGTTGTGTATTGATGCTGTAGAATTCAGTGCCCAGGGTGTTGGTTGGATAGAGCCACTGGGAGTAATCGGGGTGGGTCATAATGCGCTCATGGTCACCGGCGGGGAAGGCAGTCACGTCCAGGTTACCGGCTTCAAATTCAGCCAGTGAGCTGCTGGTGGGGATGATCTTCCAGGTGATGGCATCAATCTTGGGGGAAGGAACGACATCATCGCCGGGCCAGAAGGGGTTCTTGACCAGGGTCAGTTCGGAGTCATGGATCCATTCCTTCAGGGTGAAGGGGCCATAACCCTGGAAGAAGCCAGTCTCAACCCATCGGTCGCCGCGGCCTTCGCTGCAATCGTCGCCATCGATCAGCCATTCGGGCATGGCATGGTTAAACCACAAGCCAGCAATACTCAGGTTGTACACTGCAGGATCAATAAAACTGATCTCCAGGGTCTTTTCATCCAGAGCCTTGACGCCCACAGTACTGAAGTCATCGGTGTCGCCATCCACGAAAGGCTTGGCGCCCTCGATCACGTCACCTGACAGCCAGGCATAGTCTGCGCCAGTGGCAGGGTCCATGGTGCGGCGCATGCCGTATTCAAAATCGTATGCCGTGACCATGCGGGGATTGCCTTCGCAATCCGGCACTTCCACAACCTTCTTCTGGATGGCATCCCAGCGCACCCAGGGCACACCTTCGCGAAGTGTGAAGGTATAAACCCGGCCATCATCAGAGACGGTGTATTCGGTGGCCATGCCCAGTTCATTTTGGGCGGTCTGTTCGTTCTGACGGGTCAAACCCACAGAAGTGGATTCGATGATCAGAATACCGCTTACATCCCAGGCCAAAGACGGGTCGATGGTGGGAAAGTCCTGGTTATAGCTGAGCCGCAGCACCTTCTCGGCGCCAGTTTGAGCAGCGGCTTCTTCGCCTTCTACAACCACGACCACTTGTTCACCTTCTTGCTGCACAACAACAGTCTGTACGACCGAGCCAGGTGCAGCAGCAGGCTGACATGCGGTCAAAATCATGGTGACAACAATGAGCAGGCTGATTGCCAGTATGGATTTTCTGCGAGACATATTTTTTTCTCCTCCAAATTTGATAGTATGTTTTTTACTGCACATGAATCAGGAATCTCTCGATGGGGCCTCCTTTCTTTTTGGCTCAAGGTTAACAGGTAGTAAAATAACATTCAGGAAAATCAAACCGCTTTGGGGCTGCGGATAGCGGCGCAAAATTTGAAAGAAATACTGCTAAAAGGAATAAAGCCTGCTGGTACAATAGCGATAATGTGATGATGGTCAGGCACGAATTGACTGTTTGAAAGCCAATCATATAGAATACGGACAAGTAATTTATAGCACAATTTTCAAAAGATGACAATTCAATGCTATTGCCAGTTTTCCTGAAAACGTGTTAAAATCAGGTGTCCATGTTCCAAACGGAACGAATTTAGGGGCGTGGTGCAACGGCAGCACACCGGACTTTGAATCCGTGAATCTTGGTTCGAATCCAGGCGCCCCTGCAATTTTCAAACGCTGCCCTCGCAGACGGGCTTTGCGCCGCTTCGGCAGTGCAAAGCCCGTATTGCTAATGTCCAACGAAAGCACAATTTCCCGGCATGGTCTTTTGAAGCAGCTGGTTTGAAAGGAGCAGGCAAAACAATGAAGGTTACAGCAATCATCCTGGCAGCGGGGCAGGGAACCCGCATGCGCTCCGCTCTTCCCAAAGTTCTGCATCCCCTAGGCGGCAGACCATTGATCGCCTATTCGCTCGACCTGGCCGCCAGCGTGGGGTGTGAAATGCCTGTAGTCGTGGTGGGGCATGGCGCCGATCAGGTGCGCCAGACCGCCGGCGCCACAGCCCGTTTTGCCGTGCAGGAGCAGCAGCTTGGCACAGCCAACGCCGTGCAGGCCGCCGAAGCGGTGACTGCTGGCGAGGCCGACCTGGTAGTGGTAATCAGCGCCGACATGCCTTTGCTGCGCGCCGAGACCCTGCAAGAGCTGGTTCGCACGCAGGCTGCCAATGCCGGGCCGTTGACCATGTTGACCGTCGTCTCTGAAAACCCGCGCGGCTTTGGGCGCGTGGTGCGGGCAGCAAATGGCACTGTGGCCGCCATTGTGGAAGAAGCCCAGGCCACCCCCGAACAGTTGGCGATCCGCGAGCTGAACGTTGGCGCATATTGTTTTCAGGATGCCTGGCTGTGGTCGGCGCTGCGCCAGGTGAAGCTGTCGCCCAAGGGCGAATATTATCTGACCGACCTGGTGGAGATCGCCGTTGCCCAAAATCTGGCCGTGCAGGCCCTGGCAGCCGAAGACGAGTGCGAAACCGTGGGCATCAATACCCGCGTGCACCTGGCCGAAGCCGAGACCATCTTGCGCCAACGCATCAACGTCCACTGGATGGAAGCCGGGGTAACCCTGATCGACCCGGCATCGACCTATATCGATGCCGCGGTGCAAATCGGGCAGGATACCGTCATCTGGCCCAATACGTACCTGCATGGCGAAACCGTGATTGGCGAGAATTGTGTCATCGGTCCCAATACCATCATGTTTGATACCCGCACCGGCAATCGCTGCAAGGTGTTGGCCTCAGTGTTGGAAAAAGCCGTGCTGGAAGATGGCGTGGACATGGGACCCTTTGCCCGCCTGCGCAAAGGCGCTCACCTGGCCAACGGGGTACACATGGGCAATTTCGGCGAGGTAAAGGATTCTTATCTGGGGCCTGGCACCAAAATGGGCCATTTTTCCTACATTGGCAATGCCCAGATCGGCGAAAATGTGAATATCGGAGCCGGGACGATCACCTGCAACTATGACGGCAAGCAGAAGCATGCCACCGAAATTGAAGACAATGTCTTCATCGGCAGCGACACCATGCTGGTGGCGCCAGTCAAAATTGGGGCCGGGGCACGCACGGGCGCTGGCGCAGTGGTGACCAAAGATGTGCCTGCTGGCAGCACGGTGGTGGGCGTTCCCGCCCACCCGCTGCAACATTCGAAAGTCAAAGATGGAAACTGACCTACTCTGGCTGCTTTTGGCAGTGCTCTTGTTGTTGGACCTTTTATTCACAGCCTCGCGCGCCAGTTTTACTTATCTGCGTCTGTCCCAACTGGAACAATATGCTGAAGCAAATCCCTCTGCTGTTGACAATATCCTGCAATTGGTGAAACGCAGTCATCTACCAGCCACCTTGCGTTTGAGCGTTGTGCTGATGCATTTCATGATGGCTGGCGTGGCAAGCTGGCTGACGATTTCTTATGTACTGCGCTCACCTGTCCCCTGGTGGAACCTGTTATGGCTGGCGCTCTGGGCTGTCATCGTACTTTGTATGGAGTTTGTTCTTGAAGGCCAGGTGTTGAAAACCGTAGAGTTGTGGACAGTGCGTTTGCTGCCTGTGGCGCATTTTCAGGATGCAATTTTTCGTCCTCTGGCCAGCCTGTTAATGAAAATGCTGGGGCCTGATACTATTCTTCACCGCAGCCTGGCCTCGGTTACGGATGACGAACTTAAGATCTGGGCAGAGGAAGGCCTTTCCAGCGAAAGCACACTGGAAAAAAGCGAGCGCCGCATGATCTATTCCATCTTCCATTTCAGCGATACCCTGTGCCGCGAGATCATGGTGCCGCGTATTGATGTTTTCGCCATGGATGTCAACACCTCGCCGCCTGAAGCGATCAAGATGGCCCTCGAATCCGGCCATTCGCGCCTGCCGGTTTACGAAGACAGCATCGATAACATCATCGGCTTGCTGTATGCCAAAGACCTGCTGGAGTGGCAGGTGGAAGGTGAAAATGGCCCCAACCGCGAGATCCGCCCCTTGCTGCGTCCGGCTTATTTCATTCCCGAAGCCAAACGCGTTGACAAGCTGCTGCGAGAAATGCAGGCCAAAGGCATCCACCTTTCAGTTGTGGTGGATGAATATGGCGGCATGGCCGGTTTGGTGACCCTGGAAGATATTGTGGAAGAAATCGTGGGCGAGATCCGTGATGAATATGACCAGCAGGAAGAAGCGCCCTATGAGAAGATATCGGTGGACGAGTACATTTTCCAGGGGCGGATCGATATTGATGATTTTAATGACCTGATCGGCACCCACCTGACGCGTGAAGTGGCAGATACCCTGGCCGGTTTCATTTACGGCGAGATCGGCTTGGTGCCAGTAGGCGGCGAAACAGTGGAAGTGAATGACTGGATATTGACCGTGGAGCAGGTGGCTGGCCGCAGTATTCGCAATGTGCGGGCGCAACGCATCCAGAAATCGGAAGAACCTGAGGACGAGCAATAAAATGATAAACGCTGAGATGAAGGCAAAGTTGGTGCAGATAGCAATTGAAGTCCGCAAAAATGCCTATGTGCCCTATTCCCATTATCAGGTGGGGGCGGCCTTGTTGACCCGCAGCGGGAAGATCTTCAGCGGGGTCAATATTGAAAATGCAGCTTATCCCACAACGATCTGTGCCGAACGGGTGACGGTCTTCAAGGCCGTGTCAGAAGGCGAGCTGGCGTTCGAAGCCATCGCCGTGGCGACCGAAAATGCCGGTCTGTGCTGCGGCGGCTGCCGCCAGGTGCTGGCCGAGTTTGGTCTCGATACGCTGGTGCTGATCGCTGATGACCAGGGCCGCGTGGCACACGAAGTGACCGTGGGCGACCTGCTGCCGGGGGCATTCACCCCGGATCAACTGCCGAGAAAATGAGTACCCAACCGCACACCGAGTCCATCGAGGTAGCGGTTTGAAGAGATGAAGGAAGCGCAGCGTTAGGCTGCGCTTTTTGGACTAAAATAGGGATGTGAAATATTTTTGTGGAAATGACTTCAATTATTACATTTTGCAAGGAAAAACCACTAGAGTGGTTACTACGATTGGTAAAGAGCAAACCGTATTGTATTGATGACTTTAGTCGTCGTGAATTTTGAATGTAAAACAGGGAGAAACATTTGCCATCCACTGAACGCTCCAGGCGCGTAGAAGCCGTGGTCCTGCGCCACTCCGACTGGGGCGAAGCTGACCGTATTCTGGTGCTCTTCACCCGCGAGATGGGCAAGGTGCGCGCCATAGCCAAGGGTGTGCGCAAGCTGCGCTCGCGCAAGGCCGGTCATCTGGAACCCTTCACCCGCGTGACCCTGCAACTGGCCAAAGGCCGCGATCTGTGGATCGTGACCCAGGCCGAGACCGTGAACGCTCACCAGCCCCTGCGTGAAGACCTGCTGCTGGTAGGTTATGCTGCCTATGTAGTCGAACTGATCGACCGCTCCGGGGAGGAAGAAGGCGTGAACCTGGCGCTTTACCGTTTGTTGAGCAACACCCTGCAGCGGCTGGCAGAGACGGATGATCCTTTCCAGGTGGTGCGTTATTACGAATTACGCCTGCTGGACCTGCTGGGCTTTCGCCCGGAGCTGAGCCGCTGCGGCCAATGCAGCAAGGACATCCGGCCGGAAGATCAATACTTCTCGGCTGAAGTGGGCGGGGTGCTTTGCCCGGACTGCGGCCAGGGGCAGCCGGGGGCACGCCCGATCTCGGTACGTACGTTGAAATTCTTGCGCCATTTCCAGCGCAGTTCGTATGAAGAAGTGATGCGCGTGCCGCTGCCCGCCCCCGTACGCCCGGAGCTGGAAGCTGTTGTACAGGCTTATCTGATGTATCACCTGGAACGCCGATTAAACTCTCCAGATTTTCTCAAGCTGGTAAGGAAAAAGAATTCCTAATGTAGAATGTATAATGAAAAATGCCCCGCCGCGTTGCTTTACCCAACATGGCGGGTGTTGTTTCATGAAGTTTAATTGCTTCAATCTTTAGAAGTGCCTATAAACACGAATTCACCAAATGCTTCTCCCAATTTGCGCGAGCTGCAAATTGGGGGAGGTTAGGTAGGGGTGGCTCACTCCACCGGCCACTGCTCACACGTTATGCGGTATTCCTCGCCGGGGAAGTATTTCTCCCATTCTCTTTGCGTGAAGTTGCGTCCTACGCGGTCGCAGAGCTGGTCGCGCCAGGAGTGTGGATCGGCATCCCACAACCGGATAGTATGGTCCTCACTTCCCGAAACGAGGGTTTTCCCGTCCGGGGTGAAGGCAATGCTGGTCACATTGCCTGTGTGCCCGACCAGCGGTTCAGTGATGGGCAACTGCAAATCTACATCCCATAGAATAACATCTCTGTCCGTGCTTCCTGAGGCCAGGATTTCCCCATCCGGGCTGAAAGCAATGCTGGTTACATATGAATGTCGCATTGGATCGCCAATGGGTTGCATAGTGTCTAAATTCCACAAAACGATATCTTCATAATCTATTGAAGCGAGAATCTTCCCGTCCGGGCTGAAGATTACACTTTCCCCTTCCAATGTTTTGCCGATGGGCTGACGAAGTTTAACATCCCACAACATAATTTCAGTATCAGTACCTGTAATCTTATTATCACGCCCACCTCCTGCTGCAAGGATTTTTCCATCTGGGCTGAAGGCCACATTATCAATCCATTTAAAACCTCCACGCAGTGGCGCGCCAATGGGTTGCATAGTTGCGATATCCCAAAGGATAGTGGTGTCATCATCGCTTCCTGAAGCAATGATTTTTCCATCCGGGCTTATGTCCACGCAGAGCACCTTGTCGTTATGCCCCCGTAGTGGCTCGCCGATGGGTTGCATAGTATTAATGTTCCAAAGAATGATGGTGTCATCATAACTTCCTGACACGACAGTTTTTCCGTCTGCGCTGAAAGCTATGCTGCTAACATAACTTGTATGCCCTCGCAGCGGTTCGCCAATGGGCTGCATGGTTGTCCAGTCCCATAGGATGATGGTGCCGTCTTTACTTCCCGAAGCGATAGTTTTTCCATCTGGACTGACTGCCACGCTGGTTATATCATCAGTGTGCCTTTGCGGGAGGGGTGAAACTTGCTTTTGAGTTTTCACATCCCACAGGATAATGGTGCCGTCCCTACTTCCCGCTGCGAGGAATTTTCCGTCTGGACTGAAGGCAACGCTGGTAGCACTTGATATATGCCCTTTCATTGGCTCGCCAACAGGTTGCATGGTCTCGATATTCCACAGAATGATCTCATTATCCCAATTTCCTGTTGTCAGGATTTTCCCATCCGGACTGAATGCTACACTGGGGTTTCCATCAGTTCGCCCATGTATTGGCTCTCCGATGGGCTGTCTGCTTGCAACGTCCCACAGGACGACAGCGCCATAATGTCCTGCAGCCAGGGTTTTTCCGTCCGGGTTGAAGACCACGCTGTTTAAATCAAAGATATACCCTAAAACCATTTCGTCAATACGCTGTTTGGTTGCCACATCCCACAGAATGATAGTTCCATATTCATTTGCGACAGCTAAAGTATTGCCATCCGAACTGAAAACCACGCTCTTGACGCCGGTTGAGTCCTCTTGCAGCAATTCACCGAGTGGCTGCTGACGCTCTACATCCCAGAGTATGGTTCTGTCCCATCTTCCCAGAGCAAGGATATTTCCTTTTGGATTGAAGGCGACTGTATGCCCTTCCAGCGGCTCACCGATGATCTCCTGCAGTTCGACATCCCATAATATCGTGATGCCCCGCCAGTCCCCTGACGCGAGGACTTTCCCATCTGGATTGAAAGCCAGGCTGTAAATACCATCTTCATGCCCTTGAAGCGGTTCGCCAATAGGCTGCATGGTTACCGCATCCCACAGGATGATGTCCTCATCCCAGCTTCCCGAAGCAATGATTTTTCCGTCCGGGCTGTAGGCGATGGTATTGATGGTTTTTGTATGCCCCGGCTGCGGCTCGCCGACGGGCAGCTTTGGATTCATGTCCCACAAGATAATGTTCGCATCCCAACTTCCCGATGCGAGGGTTTTTCCGTCCGGGCTATAGGACAAGGATGAGATATAGCTATGATGCCTCCGCAGAGGTTTATCAATGACTTGCGTGGTTTCCAAATCCCATAGGAGGATGGTTCCATTCCCATTTCCCAAAGCAAATGTTTTTCCGTTAGGATTGAAGGCTATGCTGGTGATGGCTTCAATATCTTCATGCTGGAATTCTCCAATGGGTTGCAGTGTTTCCATATTCCACAGGGTGAAACCATCTCCACCATTTGTAATAAGCATTCTACTATCCGGGCTGAAAGCTACTTGCCACCCCTGAATCAACTCACCGATAGGCTGCATGGTGTCAACATTCCACAGGATGATACCTGCCCCCCGCCCTCCAGCAGCGAGGATTTTTCCGTCCGGGCTGAAAGCTACGCATTCAACCAATTTTGCATGTTCCTGCAAAGGTTTGCCAATGGGTTGCATGGTTTCCAGGTCCCAGAAAATTATTGTGCCGGTATCCAAATGCCTGAAATCTGGGTTGATACTGGATATGCCGCCACCTGAAACAAGAGTTTTTCCATCCGGGCTGAAGGCGACGCTGGTTACCTGTCCCCCTGTTTGCAACGGGGCACCGATAGGCTGCATCGTTTCCACTTCCCACAGGATAATATCCCCATCTGAATTTCCAGAAGCCAGTATTTTTCCATCCGGGCTGAAAGCCACGCTGCTCACCCATTTGATTTGATCTTGAAGCGTTTCTCTGACAGGCAGCATGGTTTCAGCATCCCACAGGATGATGCCATTGCCACTCCCTGAAGCGATGAGTTTCCCGTCCGGGCTGAAGGCTACGCTTTGAACGGTGGTGCCTATATCCTCTCTGCCGATTTTCAACCATCGTGGGTGGGATTGAAGCAGGGTCCGCAGGTTGTTTCTTGTCAGGTAGTTTTCAACACTGTCAAAGCTCTCAATACCCAGCAAATAAGCAAGATCAATATTGGTGTCCATTTTGTTCTGGCTGTATGCAACCAGTTCGCCGGCGCGGGCGCGGCGCGCTTCTTCTTCGATGGCCTCTTTTGCTTCTGTTACCTGTGTGCTGACTGCCTGGGCGGTTTGAACCTGTTTCGCTGCGCTCGTGCTGGCTGCCTGGGCTTGTTGGGCTTGGTCAGTGCCGGCTGCCAGGGCGTCCGCGGCTCGCGTCCCTGCCGCGTTTGCCTGGGCAAAGGCAATCACAGCCAGGATCAACATGATGATCCCCGCTGCGATGGTGATACGCCTTCGGCGGCGGGTTTCGTTTTTACGGCTGGCAAGCAGGAACTGACGCTGTGCAGGCGTTGTAAATTGGTCTTTGGCTGCCTGCTCTTCGGCTTCTGCCAGTTCTCTTCCCCGTAAGAGCAGGCCATCATCCTGTGTGCTTTCCCATGCGCTGGCCTTGTCTTGCAGTGGGTTGTGATCGATCATTTCTCCTCCCCTTTTCGAGGCTTATATGCCCATCATTACATTTACCATTTTTATTATAGTCAAATTGCGGAATTGGGACAGTAATATGAAGAGTAGCAATTGCATCTTATGTCTGACAATAAAATTTTGCGATTTTCAGCATTTTTAGGCCAAAATTTTGTGCTTCGTTCAAATTGTTGACTTCACAAAAACACGTATAGTGATCAAATTAGCAGTATTCTCAGATTGCAAGCTTATTGAAGGCTCATCAAATCTGTGTATTTTCAACTCAAAATGGTCAGATATGCCCGTTTTAACAAAAAATAGATTTAGATGCAATTATCTTATGCTTTAAAAATAGTAACTACTCAGCCTGTTTGATTGAAAACCAGCATATGTGGCATGTGATCACGAAATTTCAGCAAAAGTGCCAGATATAGCGCCACCACAGATGGCAAATGTTGTGCCTTTTTTAGCATACACCCCATATATGGTGTCTTTGGATGCATGCCTGAGTAGTTACTAAAAATAAACATCAGGATGGTATTTGCCCCTTGTGCCAACAAAGACCTGAAAGGATTCTAAAACCTGTCAGGTCTGGATGTTTTCGGATTGCGTTGATCTGATGAAGCCTTCCCCTAAAAACCTCAATTTTTAGGGGAAGGCCAAGCGGTTCTGCAGGGGTGGTTTCAGGGTGCAATGCAGTTTCCGTTGCGGTCATTCTGCGCTATAATTACCCCAATCCATCGAACAGATTTTCCATTTAAGGAGTGCGGCCATGGCCAAAACCCACACCCATTACGTTTGTCAAAAATGCGGGCGCACCTATCCGCAGCAGTTGGGGCGCTGCCCTTCCTGCGGGGCCTGGGACAGCATGATCGAGGAACTGCTCTCGCCAGAGCCAGGCAAGGCTGCCGGCAAATCCAGCCGCGGTTTGAGTGGACGCTCGCAGCCGCGACGCATTGGCGAGATCGAGGGCGACGCCGAAGAACGCCTGCCGCTTTCGATTGGCGAGTTTTCGCGCGTGCTGGGCGGGGGCATTGTGCCAGGCTCGATCGTGCTGATCGGCGGCGACCCCGGCATTGGCAAGTCCACCCTGATGCTGCAACTGGCAATGGAAATGGCAGCCCAGTCTTCGGTGTTGTATGTCTCGGGCGAGGAATCGGAGCGTCAGATCAAGATGCGCGCCGCACGCCTGACGCGCGGCACAGACGGCAGCCCCGGTGAGCTGCCGGAACATCTTTACCTGGTGACCGAGACCAACCTGGATGTGATCTTTGAACATGTGCAGGCGGTTGCGCCGCAGCTGCTGGTGGTGGATTCAATCCAGACCGTGTACCGCCCGGAGATGGAATCGGCGGCAGGCTCGGTCAGCCAGGTGCGCGAGAGCGCGGCCCGTCTGCGCGAGCTGGCCAAGACCAGCGGTATCGCCGTGTTCGTGATCGGGCATGTGACCAAGGAGGGCAACATTGCCGGGCCGCGCGTCCTGGAGCATATTGTGGACACGGTGCTCTACCTGGAAGGTGAGCGCTACCAGTTCTTTCGCTTGCTGCGCTCGGTCAAGAACCGCTTTGGGGCTACCTCCGAGGTGGGCGTGTTCGAGATGGGCGAGCAGGGCATGATCGAAGTGCCCAACCCGTCCGAGGCTTTTCTGGCAGAACGCATGGTCAGCGCGCCGGGCTCGGCCATCGCCGTGACCATGGAAGGCACTCGCCCGCTGCTGGTGGAAGTGCAGGGTCTCACCAGCCCGACCAGCTATGGCAACCCGCGGCGCACGCCCAACGGGGTGGATTTCAACCGCTTGCTGCTGATTGCAGCTGTGCTGACCCGCGGCCTCAAACTGCGCCTGGCCGAGCAGGATGTGTTTGTGAACGTGGTCGGCGGACTGCATATTTCCGAGCCGGCAGCCGACCTGGCGGTGGCAGCGGCCATCGCTTCCTCGATGCGTGACCTGCCCGTACGGGCCGATACCGCCCTGATCGGCGAGGTGGGCCTGTCTGGCGAACTGCGCTGGGTGGGGCAGATGGATGCCCGCCTGCGCGAGGCGGCCAAGCTGGGCTTCAAGCGCGCCATCGTGCCGCGCCGGGTGCGGCGCAGCGAGGCCTGGCCGCAGGGCATCGAGGTAGTCGAGGCTCGCTCCCTGCAGGAGGCGATTGGCCTGGCGCTGGTCGCAGAAGGTTGATTTTCCACTTGAATTTGGGAAAATTTAATATTTTTCAGCCTCATCTTTGGGTATAATCGAACTATTGTTGCTGCTTAACAAAACAGAAAAATATTACAGGTAGACGTTAAAGGTGGTGTCACTATGAGCCGGCCAATCTGGTTTGTCAATCTCATCAAACATTATTTTCCGGACCGTTTCTGGCTCTCGGAACAGACCCAAAAATATCCTTTCGTCAGAAAAATGATCGACAAAGTGCTCTTCGATGGGGATGATGTCATCTTTTTGCCCAAGGATAACCTCATTGCGGTGCATGAATCGATTGCCGATGAAGAAGGGCTGGTAGTTCCATCGCAGGTGATCGAGCATTTTGTGGATCAGGCCAATGACCTTTTCCTGATGGATACCTGCTTGTGCCGCACCGCGGATGGCTGCACCGATTACCCCCAGGACCTGGGCTGCCTGTTCATGGGCGAAGCAGTGCGCAAGATCAACCCCAAGCTGGGGCGCATGGTGAGCCGGGAAGAAGCCAAAGCCCACCTGAAAACCTGCCGCGAGGCCGGCCTGGTACACATGATTGGGCGCAACAAGATCGATACCCTGTGGATGGGGGTCGGGCCGGGCTACAAGTTGATGACAGTCTGCAACTGCTGCCCTTGCTGCTGTCTGTTCAAAACCCTGCCCAACCTGGACGTGACCATCAGCAAAAGGGTTTCGGCCATGCCGGGTGTCAGGGTGCAGGTGAATGTGGAGCAGTGTGTTGGCTGCGGCAAATGCGCCGACCATGTATGCTTTGTGAATGCCATTCACCTGCAAGATGGGCACGCCTTCATCACCGAGGACTGCCGGGGGTGCGGGAACTGTGTGACCGTGTGCCCGACGGGCGCCATTGCGCTGACCATCGAGGATGAGACCTTTATTGAGCAGACCATTGAGCGCCTTTCGGCTCTGGTAGATTTGAGTTGAAAGTCATTTGAGACAATGGATAAAAATAAACCCTCCCGCAAATGTACGCCTCGCGGGAGGGTTTTTCTATCGAACCGTACAGCGGGTTGCTCGAGGTGCCGGTTTGATTTTTTGATGCTGGAGATTTCATTCTGCGTTATTCAGTTAAGTGCTGCCGAAAGCCGGGCTTATTTAATGCCAACCACCTTGCCGCCGGTGAGCGTTTGCAGATCGGCGGATTTGAGGCGAAACACGGCATGCGGCGTGCCGGCAGCCGCCCAAACGTCTTCGTATTGCAGCAGGTCTTCATCAATGAAAGGCTGCAAAGGTTCGTCGTGGCCCAGGGGCGGCACGCCGCCCACGGCAAAACCGGTACGCTGGCGCACGAAATTGGGGTGCGCCCGGCGGATGGGTTCGCCTGCCAGTTTTGCCAGGGTTTCTTCGTTCACCCGATTGGCGCCGCTGGCCAGCACCAGGATCGGATTGCCGCTTTCCACGCCTTCAAAAATGAGGGATTTGACGATCTGTTCCAGCGTACAGCCCACGGCTTCGGCGGCTTCCTGGGCGGTACGTGTCGAATCGGACAGCTCCAGCACCTGGCATTCTCCGTATCCTCGTTCAGTCAGGGCTGCTTGCACGCGCTGTGCGGCTTTCTTGAAATTGTTGGTCATGTGCTATGCTCCTGCAATAAAGATGGTTTCAGTGTACCGGATGCAACGCTATTTTTGCTAAACAAATGCATACTCGGATATATTTGTAATTTCTCTATTTGAGCAATAATAAACCTTTCCTTCTTTCTTTGAAAACACAATTGATAATTCAGTTTTCCATTCACCTTCATTCTGAAATGCCTTTTCCAGTATTTTAAAAGCATTATCATCATTTACATCAATTTTATTTTCCAATTCTTTTTTAATAACATTATATCTATTACATTCAACATAATTTCCGTCATTTTTCATATCAATTACTGATTTATTGGTCATTATGAAATAATCAGATTCGCTATATGGACTATATATAACCCCCCTTCCTGGTTCAACAATATATACATTTCCCGATGAATCAATAATCATATTATGGGTACTCTGATTCGGAGTATTAACAACTTCAACATTTTCCAAGTATTCTCCTATTTTTTCTTCACGAATTACTCCACTTACTATATCAGAAATGAACTTTGATGTATGAGTTACTTTTACACTTGGCCGACGATACAACCCTTTTCCATTTGAATCCACAATTAGATTATTAAAGAATAATCCATTTTTATTAATTCCAAATGAAGGATATTTACCTCTTCCTCCATCTACATTGACAATAAACCAATCATTCGGCTTTGGATCTATAGAATATTCCATTCCGTTATTATCAAAATTCATACCAATGATTATGTTATTTTTTCGACTGATAAAACTTATACACATATAAGCTCCTTATATAATTTTTTCTACGCTTTAGCACTGTCAATCCAACGGCTGGCGTTACCGGCAAGGGCGGGATTTGGCGAGAAAAGCTACCAGACACCCGCGAAGCGTCCACCGTTTGGGGCCGCTTCCCCGAAAGTGT
Source organism: Anaerolineales bacterium (assembly GCA_020060485.1). The sequence goes on along the minus strand of JAGVAB010000075.1, from coordinate 5,331 downwards.
GGGCGAAAGCCCGCACTTGTCCGGTGCACGCGGTGTTAGGCGCGTTTTTGAGTTATCAATGTACATTGCTCAAGATATAGTTTACCGCACGATCAATACCATTCTCTGCGCATACAGTCTCTCCAATTGATGAGGCACGCTGCTGTAAATTGGTGTTCGTTATTGCATATTTTATGGCATCTGCCAATTTTTCAGCGGTCAGTTTTAACTGTGGAATTGGCAACGGACTAATGCCCAAATCCGCTACACGGCGTCCCCAAAAAAATTGGTCGCCTACAAATGGACAAATAATCTGTGGTTTGCCTGCTCGCAATGCCGCGCCAGTTGTACCAGCACCGCCGTGATGAACGATAGCCGCTACTTTAGGAAATAGCCAGTCATGCGGCACAGCATCTAGAACAAAAATGCCTTTAGATTTATTTTCTCCAGTTAACCCACCCCAACCTGTTGCTAAAATACCGCGCTGTCCAGCAAGTTTTAGGGCTTCTAACACAATTTCTGTCTTTTGTTTTCCGCCGCCCATGAACATGCTACCGAAACCAATATACACCGGTGTCGAGCCTTTTTGGAGGAACCTGACCAACTCAGGATCAGGTTGCCAGTTTGCAGGCGCATCCAAAAACCAATAGCCAGTAACAACCGACGATTCGTCCCAATCGGCTGATCTGGGAACTATTGCTTCACTATAAGCATATAACTTCGTGATTGGCTTGCCGCGCAGTGAATTTTCGCCTTTTGCGGGTGGCAGACCGAGGACATCCTTGCGAAATTGATTAATCGGATTGCGATACATGGCTGGTCCTAATTTGGCGAAAAACTTGTGGCTTAGTTTATTGAAAGGACCCAGGTTATGGAAAGGCAAAAACGGGTTTGGAAACTCTTTGGTAGGTGAGTAAAGTGGTGCTGGAAATGCGGCGAAAGTCGGGATATTTAATTTCTCTGCGATATGGAAGCCGCCAATTGCCGCAGGGGTATATATCAATACTTCGGCTTTTTGAGCGCTGGCCCACTCATCAGGAAGAGTATCCTTTGCCATTTCAACGTATTGCCGAATACGTTGAAGTTGGTTGCCGCCTTTTTGTCCAATGGTCGACTGAGCTACCTTGAGAAAATCCCCGCGCAGGTTGTCATGAAGCAAACCGTATTGATTAACAAGAGATTTGAACTCGCCCAGGGTCGAGATTGTGACTTCGTGACCAGCCGCTTTCAAGCCTAAGCCAAGTGCAATGTACGGTTGCACGTCACCACGAGTGCCAATCGTCAAAATACAGAATTTCACAGTTAATCCTTTTTGTTTACAAAAAGCGCCTAACGACTCGCGCTACCGGCGGCAGGTGCGACTGGATTCACTTACGAAACGGAAGAACTCAAAGCCAGAGCCAACTGATTTTGACAGTGCGAATCCAGCCGTCCGCGTGTACACCGTGTTTGGCTGCTTTTCTGAATCTCTCCGGGCCATAGATAATCACACCTGAGGTGCTGTCCTCCATTTTGGAGATTCTTTGATGGTTCGAGAACAGTGTATTTGAAATAATTGCAAGGGAGAGACTTATTTGCTTTCATAAATGAATAATAAACCTAACACCATGACTGGACAAGAAGCCTAACCAGAGGTTGGGCGGCTTTTGCTCTTGGTTTTTGTCTTTGATAACGTGCTATCGCCAGCAGCTTTCCCGCAAACTTAATCGGCGGGAAAATCGGTTCCTTACACTGTCTTACTTGTCTGGGTTGATATGCATTACTTTCAGGCAATACTCATGCTCCATTATCTGTGTCCATTTTTCTCAGCATTTCTAACAATTTCGTTGTTGTATTCCAGTTACGGATGGTCATTGATTTATAGAACGGTGTTCCCATAATTTTATTAAGACGACTTTTGGTGCGTTGGGAACTGAGACGTTGGGAGTAGATTACGCCATTACCTGCCCAGACTTGGTCAACTTCCTCCCGAGGATTGAATGCAGGCATAGCCTGAGCCGAATCAATACCCATCAGAAAAATTGCATCGTTGTGATATTTATCGGGCTGCTCGCCGAAGCCTTTTGGCTTGTTATCAATGATGGCTTGGAATTGCTTGTAAGTCAACACCAAAACTTTGATGAACCCGTCATCAAGTTTGAAGTTTTCAGGTAAAACCCCTTCAATCTGAACTTTTACATCGTTGGCGCCTTTGTCGGATTGTAAGATTACATTACCACTGGCAATGTACGTCGAAACATTGGAAAACCCCTGTTCTTCCAGGCATTTTCTCAAACCCGCCATTGGTACTGTATTTTTGCCGCCAACATTGATGCCGCGCAAAAGGACTACATAGGTATTCATTATTCCTTGATTCCTTACGTTTTATTTTAATGCCGATTACCCATAATTGAGCTTGCCGCCCAACGGCTGGCGTTACCGGCAAGGGCGGGATTTGGCGAGAAAAGCTACCAGACGCCCGCGAAGCGTCCGCCGATGGGGCCAGAATCCCGAAAGTGTGGGCAGCGCCCGCCCGCGTCCGGTGTACCCAAGAATACGGCAAGCCATCATTTTTCCCGAAAGGACGCTGCGTGTCCTGAGTACGCTTTGTTGGGCGCTGGCTTGGATTGCAACTTGCTATTGCGAACTTCATAATTGCACATATCATAGACGTTTGCGCATGTATGTGCATTCAAAAGTTTTTCCGCTGATTTCACCAACGGTTTGCTCAAATTTTTGGAATCCCGCTTTTTCATATGTTTTGATTGCCCGTTGATTGAACATTGCTACACCCAACCGCACATACTCACCATGATACCGACTATTCTGAATGGCATATTCAATGCAAGCCGTAACAAATTTAGTTCCATGTCCTTGACCTACTAAATCTGGTCTGAGTCCAAAGCCAATCCACAATTCACATTCATTGATAAGCGCTTCATCGGCAAAATTGCGAAAATCAGTATATTGTCCTTGTGAATCAATGAATTCGATTGAAAGTTCGCCAATCAAATCTTTTTCTTGGTTCAGCACAGCAAATATACCTTTACCCCATCCTTCTTCATCAAGCATGTGGTCTGCTTCGTTTGAGTAGTCGTAAATGGAATATTCTTTCTCGTACTTCCATGTATTTACAATAGTAGAGGCGTATTCTTGGTTTATTGGAACAAAGGCGTATTCCATGTCTTTATTCTCGTGAGTATTTATCAGGCAAAAGTTCAGAAACATCCACTTTGATTAATTGTCCATTGCGGGCTATTATAACTTTTGCCTTATTTGAATAATCTGATATTAACTCGCGGCACATACCACATGGGGATACGATAGCGCCTAACTCATTTACTGCTACTATTGTATCAATTTCAGTATCTCCACCTGTTGCCGCAGCGCCAATGACGATTGCTTCACCACAGACCGTAATTCTTCCAATGTAGGCTTCAACATGTACTCCAGTAAAAATTTTTCCCGAAGTCGTGCGTAAGGCTGCGGCTATATGATGGCGGTCTTCCTTGTACCGTTTTGAAATTAAATCTCTGGCTATTTCAATCAATGCTTTGTCTTTTTCTTTCATCTTGTTACCTTATTAAGCCTTATTCAGATTTGAGCGGGACAAACCATGCAAACCAGAGAACCCAAGTGAACCAGATTAAATATAACCATTCGCCAGTTTGAAAATATCGTAGCCCCATGAAACTCATTAATCCCAAAAAACCTAACATCCAATTTTTTCTTAATTTTCGTTTTTTGTTATTCATTATAAGCCTTTCCTATTTTTTGCTTTTGAAACGGAAATAGTTATATTTTTTAGAAAGCGCCCAACGGCTGGCGTTAGCGGCAAGTGCGGGAACTGGCGGAAAAAGTCACCAGCCATCAGACGCCTGCGAAGCATCCGCCGTTGGGGCCGCATTCCCCGCAAGTGCGGGCGTTGCCCGAACTTGTCCGGTGCACGCTTTGTTGGGCAACCTTTATATGTATTTACCTAAACGATGGCATATAAAAACACCGCCGCTAACAAGCCCAACTTTTACATATAATCCAAATTTCAGTAACTAAAAAATATGCCCAAATTTGGTATGAACTAAATCATTTTACCTTTTTCCAATCCCCTAATTTTTCAGCGCGTGTGATAATTTTGCCCAATGCGTCTTTGTCAGTTATATAAGTCTCGAAGTATCCGCAATCGGTGCAAACATAACTTTCGTTGGCAATTCGATTTTTGTTTAGTGTGAATGTGTTCAACTCATATTCTTTGACATAAACATTAGCCGAGTTGCATTTAATACATTTTCCATTTTTCATATTCAGCCTCTTTTGAAAACCCACAATCTGATCATTGAAATTGTACTGAAAAGGCTTGGCATTACTAGAGAAATAGAACCTGAAAAAAGATTCGCTAAAACTCAAAAAGTAAACTTGCGCTTCAAAGGTGGTTTTGCTCCTTGGTTGCCAACAACAAATATACAGGCGTATCCTGTATAATCAGAATGTATCAAGATAATCATACGATCATTATACAGCCATCCGATATTGCATGCAAAAAAAGCAGGCTGTCATACCTTCCGTCATTCCTTTGCCACCCACCTGCTTGAAGCAGGCTATGATACCCGGCACCTGCGGTTCTGGGCAGGTGTCCGCACCGTGCAGGAACTGCTGGGGAACAAGGATGTCAAAACCACCATGATCTATACCCATGTGCTCAACCGCGGGCCGAAAGCCGTACGCAGTCCACTGGATGAGTAAAGTTGTTTGTTCAAGGTTTGTTCTTGTCTGTGGTTTTCATTATTACATGAACTTTATCGAACTGCGCCAGATTTTACTCAAATCGTACTGCCTGACAAGATTTTATTGATGAGGTAGTAGCAGAAGTACGCGAAGAGAAAGGAAATGCCCATGTTGATCCATTCCGCTTCACAATTGCTGACCCTGGCGGGCGGGCCGCAGCGCGGCAGCCGCCTGGGGGAGCTTGGGATCATCGAAGATGGGGCCGTGCTGGTGCAGGACGGGCGCATCCGCGCAGTGGGGCGCACAGCAGACCTGCGCCATGCTTACCCGCATGAGGAGCAACTGGATGCCCGCGGCCGGGTGCTGATGCCCGGACTGGTTGACCCGCACAGCCATCTGGTGTGGGCCGGCGACCGGGCAGCCGAGTTTGAGATGCGCATCCAGGGCAGGAGCTATATGGAGATCATGGCTGCTGGCGGGGGGATTGCGGCGACCACGAAAGCTACACGCAACGTATCTCTGGACGAGCTCATCGCCCAGACCCGCCCCCGGGCGGCGGCAGTCTTCCGCAGCGGCACCACCACCATGGAGGCCAAAACTGGCTATGGCTTGAGCACCGAAAGCGAACTGCGCCAGTTGGCCGCCCTGCTG
>JAGVAB010000097.1 GCA_020060485.1 Anaerolineales bacterium | reverse complement strand
TGCTCAACACAGTACAAAAAGCTCCCCTTCCCGCAAAAGAATGAAGATCACAACGTCAAGCACCTCGCGGGGAGGGGAGTTCGAGGGGTGGGGTGCAGAAAACCTGGCGATATACGCAAACCAGGGTAACTACTCAGGCTCTCGAAGTAATGTCGCTGCGAAGAGCATGCTTTTGCGACGTGGCAGTCTTCCGCACTGTCCAAGAGATTGCCACGTCGGCCTTACCTGCACTGCTACTGCAATGCGGTACAAGTGTCGGCCTCCTCCAACGACGTGCCTGAGTAGTTACAAACCAGGGCTTATTTGGCCTGTAATTTGGCGTCATCATTAAGATAAGGGAACTGCAAATTAACTTTAAGAAGGCCATGAAAGACCCTGCGCAATCTCTATTGCAGATGCCGGGCTTGCTGATACAATAGAAAAGATTGATCTCCATGAGGTGATTTTTGCCGCCCGAAAAAAGCTCCCCTGCGCAACTGCGCCTGTTTACCCTGTTCTGCCTGATCGCCGCGGTCTGGTGCGCTGCCCTGATCTGGCTGTTTCGTATCCCGGGTGACCCGCGCAACGCGTTGTTGCTGGGGTTTTCGGCAGTGCGCCTGGCGCTGGCTGCCGCCCTGTTAACACTGGCCTGCCTGTCTCTCGCCGCTGCCCGGCAGTTACGCCGCTCTCCCGTCTGGACAGAACGGCTGACATCTGCCCTGACGTGTGTTCCCGTATTTGCCGGGGTTTTTGTGCTGTTCGTGATCTTCCTGCTGGCACTTGCCGCCTCTTTTACCCTGGAGGAAAGCCTTCCCTGGGCAGCCTATATTATTCGCCTGCGGCCGCTGCTGCTGGGCAGCTTGGGCAGCCTGGCCTTTCTGCTGCTATATATCGTGGTGTTCGGCCCGCCTGCCCTGCGTTATGCGCACCAGTCCGCCTCGCCCGAACCTGTGAAAATTTCTCCGGTCTGGCAGCCACCGCTGGCCCTGATCCTGGCAGCGCTGCTCGTTTATCTGGCAGCTGGCAGTTACACCGAATGGCGTTTTATGCAAATCAAGCCCCTGCCGCAGGAACTGCATTACGATTTTGGGTACTATATGCGCGGCCTGCAAGCCGCGCTTTCCGGTGGAAGTCCCTATGCCGACCTCAGCCTGGGAACAGGGTTTCTCTATCCGCCGCCCAGCCTGCTGGTGGTGGAGTTGTTCGCCCACCTGCCCCTGCCCTGGCTGCGTCAAAGCCTGTACCTTCTTTTCAACCTGGCTCTGCTGGCGGGCATGGTATGGGCTGTAGCGCGGCATTATCGTCTGCATCTGCGCCAGGTGTGGTGGTGGTTCCCATTGGTGCTGGGATTTGCGCCGCTACTGGAGATGCTGCACGCCGGTCAAATCAACATGATCACCTCATTTGGCTTGCTGCTGCTCTTTCTGTGGGAAGCAAGCCGTCCCGCCTGGGGCGGTCTGGGACTGGCCTTGGCCATCGTCACCAAACTCAGCCCGCTGCTATTTCTGGCCTACCTGCTGGCCAACCGCCGCTGGCAAACGGCGCTGGCAGCCCTGGCCGGCGTGGGGCTGCTCAGCGGCCTGGCTGTGCTGCGTTACGGTTGGCAGCCGCTGGTAGAATATGGACGGGTCTTTGCGGACCTCATGCAGCGCCTGCCACTGGGTGACAATCCGCAGTCACTGGTCTCCAGGCTGTTTGTGCTGAGCTGGGTGAACTCTGCCCAGGCCCACACCTTGCAAAGTCTGCTGATGCTGTATTTTGGGCTGCTGCTTTGCCTTTCGGCGCTGGCCGCCTACCTGCTGCGCGTGCGGGAGCCTTTCTTTATCATCACTTGCCTGGCAATGATGCTCTCGGCCAATATCATGTGGTATCACCATTATGTCTTTATTTTACTGCCGCTGTTGGTATGGATGGCCTGGCAGCGGCTGCGGCCGGAGGTGGTGATCTGGTGCTTCAGTGGTTTGCTGTTCATCCAGTTTGACCGCTGGCTGTTGACCGGCGGCATGCTGGCGCATGTCTTCGGCCATGCCAGCATCTTGTGGCTGCTGGCCGGGCAATTGCAAGCAGTACAGCCGATGCTGTTTGCCAACGACGACAAACCGTAGCCTATTGAAATTCCCTGAATTTTCGGAAGAAATAGGCTCTTCTGGGAACTGCCGTGAAGCATGGTTGTTCCCAAAGACCCAAGAAATAATTACCGCCCTTTCATTCAGGTCATGGTAGACTTACCATGTTTTGCCGGTACGTACCATTGCGCTGGTTTCATCGCTGCTGTGGCAAATATTATCAGGAGAGTAGAAAAAGCATGAAAAAAGAATTTGAGATGAATGTGACTTTCCCTGGTGTGGGACACCGCGTGGACGTTCAGTATGGCCCATACTCTTTTTGCACCGACGTAGCCCTCGAAAAGGGCGGCCAGGGAGAATTTATGACCCCCGGGAATTATTTCCTGGGAGCCCTTGCAGCCTGCACGGGCAGTGCGGTATTATCCTTCTGCCAGCAGCGCAATTTAGCGATTGAAGAAATGCGCGTGATCTACCACGCCAATACAGAAACCAGTTTGGTGGAACAGATTGAAGTCAAGCTACTGGTTGGCAAGGACTTCCCCGAAAAATATCTAAATGCCCTGGAGCGCTCTGCAGAAACCTGCTGGGTGAAACGTCAGTGGCAGCAAGTTCCCACAGTACAGATCAAAGCTGAGGTTGTTGATGGCGCGTCGCAGTGAAATTACCCGCAGTCTGGCTGCCCTGAAGCTGCACCAGCTTGCCCCGCATGTTTATTGGACCCCTCCCGCCGAGGAAAGCGACCGGCCGGTGATGGGCGCAGTGGTCGGCGAAAAAGGCACCCTGATCGTGGAAACCGGCAATTCCCCGGCCCATGCAGATGCCTTTCTTTCCGTATTGAAGGCATTGAAAAAATCGCCGCCGATCTTTGCAGTGGTTACGCACTGGCATTGGGATCATGTCTTTGGCGGCTCTGTGCTGGACGTGCCGGTTGTGGCCCATGAAGAAACTTGCCATGTGGTGAGCGAGATGGCAAAATTGAACTGGCGTGACAAGGCCCTGGATCAACGCGTGGCCGAAGGCGCCGAGATTGAGTTTTGCCGGGACAAGATGAAGGTGGAGCTGAGCAATACCATGCGCGGCCGCCTGGAAATTCATGTGCCCGAGATCTCTTTCACCAAACGCATGAAGATCGACCTGGGCGATCTGATCGTTGAAGTGGTGCACGTGGGCGGCGATCACAGCAGTGATTCGAGCATCGTCTTTGTGCCCGAGGATGGGGTCGTCTTTCTGGGCGACTGCATGTATAACGCCATTTATGAGAACCCGCCCTATTACACCACCCGCCGCCTCTTCCCTCTACTGGAGCGGCTGCTAGCCCTGGACGCTCAATATTATCTGCTGGCACACGGCGACGAACCCCTCAGCCGGACGGAAATGGAAGCCTGGGCAGAGGAATTACGCCTGGTCGGCAGAACGGTGGACAAACTGGGGACCGATCGGGCAGCCATCCTGACCGCGCTGCAAAAGAGCGGCAAAATCCTGAACGAGGATCTGCAAGAAACTGTGGATTGTTTTCTGGCTGGACTGGGCAAATGAACTGACCGCTGCCCATCTCAAAATTTTGCATGTTCCAATCAGGGCGATGACTGAACAGTCATCGCCCTGATTGTTCTTACATTCCCGGCTGCCAGCTCAAAACCAGTGCCCATTGCGCCTCGCTCTCCGGCGAACTGCGCCAGGCATCGGGCACGTTGGCCCGCAGGTCGGCGATATGCTGCAAGGCTTCTTTGGGCTGCATGCCGTGACGGATGAGATGGGCAGCGATCACCGTGCCGGTGCGGCCAATGCCGCCCCAACAATGCACGTACACGCCTTTTCCGGCGGCCAGGGCTAAATCCAGCGCATCCAGAATGATACGCAGCTCGTCGGGGGTGGGTACGCCGAAATCCTTGATCGAAAAGCGTTGATAGTCCACTTCGAGATCTCGCCATTCGGCTTCCTGTTGCAGCAGTCCATCATAGGGCACCAACTCGTGAAGCTGGGTCAGGTCGATAAAGCAGGTAATGCCGGCATCCAGCAGACTGCCGATCTTCAGACGCGCCTGGCTTTCGCGATAAGCCGGTTCGCCGGGATAGGCCCCAGCCAGCAGCTTGCCGGGCAGCACCCAGTAGCTGTCTTCCCAGGGAGCAGGGAGCAGGGGTTCTTCGGTCATAGGGAATACCTCTCAGTCAGTATGTTTTGACTCCCGCGGGGCAGGAAGCAGCTGCGGGAGGAATTCATTCCGTTGCCAATGACAGGCTCAGGCAACACGCCATCAACTTTCATAGACTTTACCGATCTCGTCCCGTTCTGGCCGCGGCCAGGGCAGGGGTTGTGCATTTTGGCGGGATTGCCACAAACCGGCTTCGCCCTCGGCAATCGTTCCAATTTGCGTGCAAAGAATGCCAGCGGCTTTCAGGGCGGCGCATACAGCCGCCGCATCCTGCGGCTGGACGGCCAGCAGCAACGCACCTGAAGCGATGGTCGCCAGCGGGTTCAGATCAAAAGCCTGGCAGACCCTGGCCGAAATGGACGGAACGAACACAGCCGCCGGGTCAACCAGCAGGCGGTGGCCGCAGGCGTCCGCCAGTTCCCACAGTGCGCCAGCCAGTCCGCCCTCGGTGGGGTCGTGCATGGCGGTCACTTTGCCGACAGCCAGGGCGATCTGGGCATCGCGAGTCACCCCAATGCCCGGTTCATGCAGAAAGTTGGCAGCCTGTTCAAGCTCCTGAACGGAAAGCACACCCGCCAACCGCTCAGGAAATTCACGCGCCAGGATAGCAGTGGCTTCAATGGGCACGCCTTTGGTGAGCAGCAAATGATCGCCCGGAGCCGCTCCTTGTGGTGTGATGAGGGCTTCGCGTTCCACCTCGCCGATCAGGGTACCAGCCAGGATGGGGCGGTCGAGGCCGTAGGTCACCTCGGTGTGCCCGCCAATCACGCTGATGCCCAAAGGCTGGCAGGCTTTTTGAAGCTGGTCATTGATCTGCAGGATCAGGTTTTCATCGGTTTTGCCTTCGGGCAAAAGCACGGTCACCATCATCCAGCGCGGGGTGGCGCCGGTGGTAGCCAGATCATTGGCATTGATCTGCACCGCATACCAACCGATCTCGTCTGTGGCAAAGGTGATCGGGTCAGATTTCAACACCAGCAGCTTTTCACCCAAATCCAACACCGCGCAGTCCATGCCGATGCCAGGACCAACCAGCACACGCGGGTCATTCACGCGGGTCTGGGACAATAATTGCTTCAACAACGTCATGGGCAGTTTGCCAACTGGCAGAATTTTTTCTTCCATAAATTCCAATCCGGCGTGATCACAATTCACCAACAGCCATTTTTTGCAGTTTGCCAGGCAGCTCCTGCGAAAGTTGACCGCGGTTGTCCGGGGTCACGCTGATGAGTTCCACCCCGGAGAGCTGTTTGACGCCATCGCTGAAGGACGTGCTGCGCAGCACGATGGTGCCAAACAGCAGGCAGCCCGTTGTCAATATTTCCAGCACAGTCTGGCAGAAAAGCGGCGAACCGGTTTCCATCGGGCCGATCTCGTCAATCACCACCAGTTGGCCAGCTTGAGCAGCAGCCCGAATTGCCGGAACAGCCACTGTTTCAAGAGCATGCAGATCAACGCCATACTTGCCCACCCTGGGCGGGCCGGAAAGGTGCACCCCGGCCAGAATAGCCTGCACGCCGTCCAGCGTGACCATTTCAAAGGCGATCCGCTGACCGCTCCGGCACACTTCGCGGGTAAAAAAGCCGCCCGCAGGCCCGGGATATTGCGCCAGCACGGTTTGCAGCAGGGTCGTCTTTCCGCAGCGTGGTGCGCCGCTCAACAGGAGAGCATTCTTCATATTGAGGATTATAACGCCAGTTTACAGCAGGAAGCGCAGGCCGCTTGCAAAGGCACTGGCTTCGGGAACGCGGTTGCCTACTCCCTGATCTCTGACTCTTTTCGAGGAAAACCTTTCAGCAGCACAACATACAATGTCATGAGCAGCACAAGGCTGGCGCTGATCGTAATAGGCACCATGCGCGGTCCAATGCTTTCATAAAATTGGCCGATCAACCAGGGGAAAAACATCCCGCCCACGCTGGCGCCCACAAAAAACAGCGAGGTTGTACCGCCACTGAGATGCATGCGGTTTTCGGCAAACGAGATCATGCTGGGGAAGATCGAGGCGGCGAACAAACCTGTTCCGGCTATCGCCAGCCACAGGGCATTGACCGATTGCTGCCAGAGCAACAGGACCAGCACGCTCACCAGGCACCCCACCAGATCCAGCAACAGCACACGCCGCGGCGGCAGCTTGATCGAAATGGGAATTGCCAGCAGCCTGCCCAAAGTAAACATGCCCCAAAAAAGCGCGTTGGCATAGGCTGCATAAGTCTCATCCAGCAGCCCGCTGGTGGAAGCATAGGTAAAGATCCAGCCGGTGAAACCGGATTCCATGCCCACGTAGAAGATGAAAAATGCCACGATCATGCCCAGCAGCAAGACGCTGGAGCGGCCGGAAGGTTTTTCCGGGTCGTGCGGATCAAGCGCCTGGGCCGGTGACTGGATCAGGAACAGGCCAAGAGCGGGGATGAGCATGAAAACGGTCATGATCCAGTACGCCAGGTTAAGATTGTCTCCCACCCGCACTGACTGCGCCACCAGGATTGGTGAAACAAAGGCGCCAACCCCAAAGAACAGGTGCAGCCCATTCATGTAAGGTCCATTCTGGCTGCCATGCACCCACACCAGCAGGGTATTGGCGCCCACGTCCAGCCCGCCCTGGGATGCGCCCAGCAGGAACAGGATTGCCATCAGCACCCATAAGCTGCCGATGATGGGGGTTAATGCCAGGCAGGCCGCCATGATGACCAGTGTGAACGCCATGATCGGATGGCCGCGGAAACGATCGTACCCCCGCCCGCTGAAAAAAGAACCTGCCATATAACCAAAAGAGTAAAAAATAAAAATCGAACTGACCTGTCCGATGGTGGAGCCGGTGTTGTCCGCCAGGCGCAGCAGAGATGGCCCCAGCACGCCGGAAGCCAGGCCCAAACCGATGAAAGCGATGTAATAGAAAACGGTTTTCAGGATTCGTTGATGAGATTGATGTTTCATGAAGTTTTTACCTTTCCGCAGTCATCCACCAAGGCCAGCCTGGATCTGTCTGAATCAGGAGGAATGCGGGCTAAAGCCCACAAGACAACCGCACCGACCAGCAGGGTGATCAACAAGATGACAAGCAGCACCGGCGGGCCGGCGCTTTCAAAGAACTGACCTACCAGCCAGGGCATGGCCACGAATCCCAGACTCAGACCGACGCTGAACAAACTGTTGATCTGTCCGGTGATGCACAGGCGTCTTTCTGCAAAGGCCATGGTGGCAGCAAACAACGGGGTAATGCTCAATCCCAGCAGAACCGTACCAAGCCAGATACTGACCGCGGTCTGGGGAAAGAGCATGAGCAATACAACGCTCACCAGGCTGCCGGCCAGGGAACCCCACAAAATGCTTTGCGGACGCAGCCGCGCCGAGAAGGGAATGATCAACAGCCTCCCCAAAGTGAACATCCCCCAAAAGGTTGACGTCAACAACCCGGCCGTTTGGGTGGAGGCGTCCAGCATCCGCAGCGCATAGGTGTAGATCCAACTGCCATAGCCCTGTACTACACCGGCATAACAGAAAAAGAAAAGCGCCAGCAGAAACACCAGCCCGGAGACATTAAGCCGCTGGCTGTTATCGTTTTGACCAGCAGGCTGTGGCAGCACAGCTGGTGCCCGCAGCATCAACACCAGCGGCGGCAGCATGAACAGGCTGATGGCTGCAAATGCCCAGGTCAAACCGCCACCGGCGGTGATGATCGAGGTGATCAACAGCGGCGCCAGAATGGTTCCTGTGCCAAAGAAAAAGTGCAGGCCGTTCATCCACGGGGCAACTTGCGCACCATGTAGCCAGATGAGCAAGGTATTGCCGCCCACGTTGAGCATGCTTTGACCAATCCCGCTGAGAAATGTGATCACCAGCAGCACCCATAAAAGAGCAGGCATGGGAGTCAGCAAACTGGTCAGGGTCAGCAAACCCAATCCGGCCACCAGAATGGGATGCCCGGGAAGGCGGTCATAGAGTCTGCCGCTGAGCAGGGAGCCCAGGATCAAACCAGCCGAGCGGCTGATGAACAGGGAGCTGATGGCAGACAACGCTGTGCCGGTTTGTTCAGCCAGATAGGGCAAAGCCGGCCCCAGGCAGGCGGTGATCAATCCCAGGGCAATGAATGTGGCATAATAACCAATACTGGTCTGCTTTTTTTGCTGCGCATTAAGGTCATGTGTTGGAATAGCCATAACCTCTCCATTATAAGACGGAAAAGCAGGGATTGGGAATACGCTGACCCAATGCGCCCATGGCTTTCTCAAAGTTAATTTTCCATTTGTTTCTTTTATTGATGGCACAAGGCCGGACGAAAGACGGTCTGTGCATCACCAGGGTTTATTCACCCC
>JAGVAB010000033.1 GCA_020060485.1 Anaerolineales bacterium | reverse complement strand
TCCATTGTGAGCCTCCTGTTTGATTTTGGTGTTGGAACCGCTATCTTAACAGGTTGGCTCTCTTTTTGCTATCCCTCTAACAACTTTTTAGTACACCCACAGTAGAAGGTGCCAAATCATTTTCAATTATTTATGGTAGAACATCAGAAGAGTTGGGCACAGGTATTCTTCACCAAGTTGCAATTTATCCAGATATGGAAATAGCGCTGAAGAGTAATTCTTTTTGGCAAGAGGAAGCATTCACAAATGCTTATGTGCCAAACATGGAAAGTACCTTTAGACCCACTGATTCAGAAGATAACTATTATTTGAAATGTATGCCTACAACAATCAATGGCGTGGAAGGCCAGTCTTGTAGTTTTCTTCAATTTCACAATAATTTAGTGATTTTAATTTATGTTGAGATAAACGATGAAAGAAGTATGAGTATGGAAGAATTCGATATGGTTTTGCAAAAACTTGATGCGCGCCTCCCCACTGAAAATGTTCCCATGCCGGAATAGGGAAAATTTCTGGTTAGTTGGGATACATTGTTAGATATTTCATCTTTAAAGTCAGAAGATTTTGTCAGGATTTCGAATTCAGTGAATTCGAAATCCTGACGGTTATCTAACACATGGCTGTTGAGGGTGTCAGAATAATTGTGTAAATGGGTTATCCTAAAGAGTAATTGCTTTCTCAGTTGTCCTGCTTTATCACCCGGGCAGCACAAGGTGCGTCTGGTGCACGCCGGCGGATTGATCAATGACCTGGACGCGGTCATCATCACGGACAGCACGGCTACCCCCACGCCCAATTTGACCCCGACGGTGACACCAGCCATCACCCGGCTCTCTCCCATGTCCGGGTGACGGCTTTCAACGCAGCCTTCAAGCCCCAATCCGTTGCCGCGTCATCCGCCAGCGGCTGCCGATCATTTTTGCCAATAACCTGCTTGGCACCAGTGAACCGGCTATACGCAATATATGGTTCAACCTGCCCGGTATGCACATCGCTTTCCCCTTCAATGCCGCATTCAGCGTCTGGTTCGCCACCGATCCCGTATTTTGCGTTGTCAATTGCCCCATGATCCCCTGCGAATCGATGGACTCGATGCACTTCATCGTCGTTGGCATCCCCGCCGGGCACAGCACGGTTACTGTCGCGCCTAATCCTCGCAGTTCATCGCCCAACGCCAGCGAGAAATCCACCAGGAACCGCTTTGAAGCCGCATATGTCGCTTTCACCGGCATTGGAAAGAACCCCGCCAGACTGGCAACATTGATGATCCGGAAGGTCTTGAATGGGTCCCGAAAAGCCATGATACCATGCGTCATTTCCAGTGTGCCTTCAATGTTCAGCCGCACGATCGTGCGAATTTGCTCCGCAGACTGCTCAAAAAACGGCCCTTCATAGTCCAATCCTGCCACATTGACCAATCCCCAGAATTTCAAACCGGCATTCTTCAATTCGTCAAAGAGCGCCGACCGTGCCGCCGCGTCCGTCATATCACAGGTTTGGGTAAAGACCCGCACCCCGTATGTGTGCTGCAAACTGCCCGCCAGAACCGCCAAAGGTTCCGGTTTCATATCCGTCAGAAACACATCCCACCCGCGGCTGGCGCATTCCACCGCGAACGCCTTGCCCAGGCCGCCAGTCGCTCCTGTCACCATCACCAGGCTCCTCTCGCCTGCCGATTCGTTTCTTTCATAAACCTGCATCATCTCGTTCTCCATTGATCCAGCCAAATCATATCCAAAAAATTGCTCACGCTCTGTCAAAAGCCATCTGCTCCACACCTTGAAAGGGATGGCTGACATGTTCTCAGGCGATCCCGCACATCAACTCTGATTGTGTCCACAACCGAAAGGCATCATCCTCATTCAGCGCCCGTTTACTGGCGCGCTTCGGTTTGCCTGCCTTCCAGTAAATATCCTTTGCATCCTGGAGCGACGCATCAGAAAGAAGAAAGACGATTCCCTCTGCCGGTATGAAAGGGGAAGTTCCACCCGCGCGGCGCCGCTTCCACAACCAGCGCACAATTGCCGGCGTATCTTTCAGACCAATATCGGTTTTCACCAACCCAGGGTCAGCGGCAAACGCCCGCGCCATAGCCCCCGCCCCCAACAACCGGTTGAACTCCAGCGTGAACAGTACGTTTGCCAGCTTGGTATTTTCGTATGCTCGCAAGCCATTGTAACGCCGCCGCAGTTGCAGATCATCCCAATTCAGCCGCCCATAATAATGCGACCCCGAGCTGACCGTCACCACCCGTGCTGCTGGCGCAGCCAGCAGCAGCGGCAGCAGTTCATGCGTCAGCAAAAAGGGTGCCAGATGATTAACCGCCCATTGTTTCTCAAAACCCTCAGACGTCAGCGTCAGCCAATAGGTGAAAGTGCCGGCATTGTTGACCAGACCATCCACACAATTTCTTCCCATTTCAGCAAGCGCCTTCTCGATCTTGCCGCGCAGCCCACGGATCTCGCTCTGCAAGGCCAGATCAGCCACACAATACGCTGCCTGCGCTTGCGGGTTGACCGCCAGCAGCTTTGCCTGGGCCGCTTCACACCGTTCAGCCGAGCGGCCAACGCCAATCACTGCCGCCCCCTGATGTGCCAGCAATTCAGCTGTTGCCAGCCCGATCCCCGAAGTCGCCCCCGTGATCACATAAGTCTTTCCTGTCAATTCTGTAACCATATCAATGTCATTCCTTTCATATTCCAACCGTTTCTCTGGCCGCCAAACCGTCGTTCCAAATCTTTCTCGCATATTTTTCAGAAAGCTGGGTGAAGACAAACCTGGCATCACCATCATACGGTTTTGTAAAGATCTCGCCAGCCATGCTGGCCGTATTTCTGCTCTATTGATATCACCCTGACAGGTGGAAACGCATCGGTAAAAAGGTGGGTAAAGGGGGTGGATTCTTTCTCTCCACCCCCCGCCGGCCCCGATGATCACACCTTTTTCAGCAGACCCAGTTCTCTGGCCTGACGGATTGCCTGAATGCGCGTCTCAACCGCCATTTTGTTATAAATGTTATTGATGTGAGTTTTGACCGTGCTGTTTGCCACACTGAGCCTTTCTGCGATCTCTGCATTCGAAAGACCTTCATCGATCAAACCCAACACTTCCATCTCGCGCGCGCTGAGCGGCTCGATCATTCCAGCCTGCTGACCGGCAACACCGGCTTTCTGCTCTTTATCCGCCCGCGCACTTTTTTGCACAAGCTGCCCCAATCGCGCCGGCAAAATCTTTTCCAGCGGCAGCCAGCGCAGCGAGATGCCGAAAGCAACCAGCAGCAAGGGCGCCATGATCTTGATGAAAAGGCCGCCAACCAGCGCACCAAATAACACACACAACGTTGTCCCGCCGATCAATGTCCCAAGCCCGGCCACATTCACTTGTTGCGGCCAGCGTCCGTTCCGGTTGACCAACATCGCCCCTGCGCCCAGGGCGCTGACCAGCAGCAGCCAGGCATACGCCCATGCTCCCCAGTCGTTCGTGATCACATTCAACAGGAAGATCAACCCCAATGCCAGCAGCAAACAGGCTGGTATGATGAACCAGTCAGCCCATCGCCATTTCTCGCGCAAGGCTTCCGCCAAAATGAAGAATGTACCGCTCAGCAGGATCACCACCAGCGGCCAGCTGAAATCCATCTCCAGCCCCAGCCCCACATTCAACACCAGCGAAACAACGCCCAGGCCGACCAGAACAATGCTGGCCGCCCACACCAGCCTCTTGATCCTAATCATCATGTCCTCCACTGAAAAGCCGCTCAACCAGCCGGGCCACAAATCTCTGCCGCTCATCTTCCTCGCGCAAGTCAATCCCCCCTTCTCCGGCAAACAGATCGGGAGCCAGCACTGCCATCAGTACCGTCATCACACCCTGCACACAGGCCAGATACAGTTCATCTCTTGCCAGCCCGCTGCCGTGTTGCGTCAGGTCATCCGTCAGCTCACTCACGAACCGGTTCACGTGCTTCACCACCTCCGTATTGTATTTGCCTTCCACCAGCAAAGGGTAGAAGTGTGCGCGGGTAATATTGGGATAATTCAACCCGCCCACGATCAAATCCGTAAAGATCGCTGCGCACCGTTCCGCTGGAGACGCGTCTGGCATCTCCTCAAAATTCTTGAAATCAAACGCATTTTTCAACGTGATGTTCATGCAAACATCGATCAATATCTTCTTGTGTCGAAAATAATAATTGATCGCCGCACTATTCACCCCTGCCACCTCGGCGATCCGCCGGTTGGTTGCCCCCTGAATGCCATATTTTTCAATGCACTCGATCGTCGCCTTGATGATCTCTGATTCCATTCTGTATCCTTTCTCTCTTGACCCTCACGTTTTGGGCGCATGGCGTTGATTGCCCTGCTCTCATAAACCCGTGACGAGCATTTCCCAATATCTGGCAAGCATTGTAATTCAATTTAATGATTATGTCAATTGATTTAACCAAATGATTGAACCAATTGCGTGAAAAAATATACCTTTTAAGACCCCTTTTTTACAATTCCTGTTCTCCATTCTGATAAAACAAAACGGGCAGCCTCCTGCCGCCCGTTCATCCCCAATCATTCGCTATTCCAGAATCCCCCCTAAACCGGCTCATGGAAACTGATCCCGTCTCCCTTGTCCTGCACCATGCAGGCAGGTGAGCAAAACAACAGGCGGATGACAACCCACAAGTCACCCACCGCCCCGCCCGTATTGAATGCCGCCACGATCGCCGCTGGCACAGCCCAACCCGCCGGCCCCAGCCAGATGATCACCAGGGCCGCCGCATCAATGAGCACCAGCGGGGCCAGTCCCACCACCATGTACTGCCGCCTGGGTATGAACCACTCTGGAGCTGCCGCATACGCATAGGACAGCTTGAGCGCAAACACCGGCCGGCTGCCGGTATAACGCCAGAAAAAGAATCCGTGAATCAGCTCATGCACCACGGTATTGAAGACCGTCAGTCCCAGCAGGATGGCAGTGATCCTTCCCACTTCCCGCATACCAAAGTATATTGAACTCGCAGCAGGTCGCAGTTCGGGATGCACCCGGAAAATTAGCCCCAATAGCAGCCACATGCTCAACAACGCAACCACTGTGCCAACAATGTTCAGCAAAATCGCCAGGCCTTTGCTGGTGGCCAGGTTGATCTCCGCAGCTTTTGTATAGTCGGGCGGTAAAACCCGCGTGGAAAGTGTCATCTTTGCAATCTCCAATTCAGTAGTCGCCGTGGTGCAAATCGCTAGCGGCAAAGAACGCAACCCTCAGACCATGCCCTGGTTTACTTGATCCAATCATTGGCAATGATCAGTTGCTGTTGTGATCGGCTCTGGCTGGGCTCCCTGAGTACCATCCAGATTATACCGCGCTGGCATTGCTCATAATCCCTACCCAGACGATCTATCGCTACACGCTCATCTTGTTTCACATTCAAAGTACCGCCAAACCGGTCAAAACCACCTGTGTTAGAATGATGGAATTGTAGCATAGGCAATAAAAATAACAGGCGGCTCAAATATGCGCCTGGCATGATAAAGGTAAGGTTGCATGATGTACTGGGAAAAACTCAACCAAAGATCGAACCTGTTTACTATCCTGATCGCCGTAGCGCTTGTGCTTGTTTTCGTATTCACGCTGAACAAACCGCCCGCTGATGAGGCCCCCGACATGGGCTATACGGCCGACACGGTCAAGGCCGAGGTGCTTTCCATTGCCGAAGAAGGCAGTGTCCAAATGGGGGATGTCACCCAAACCTACCAGATCATCAATTTGCGCGTCCTGGAAGGGCAATACGAAGGTCAGGAATTCACCACCGACTACGGCAGGCGCTACATCCTCCCCAGCGATTATCTGCTGCGACCGGGAGAAAAGATCCTGGTCTCGGTGGCCCAGATGCCGGATGGGAACACTTTCGTCCATTTCGTGGACTTTGTGCGCACCAACTCGTTGATCCTTCTGGGATTGTTCTTCGTGCTGGTCTGTGTGTTGGTCAGCGGCTGGAAAGGGGTGCGCAGCTTGTTGGGCATCGGCGTGAGCGTTCTGGTCATCATCTACTTCATCGTTCCCCGCATTTTGAATGGACAAAACCCCATCATGATCAGCCTGCTGGGTTCCTTCTTCTTCCTCACTGTCACCCAATACCTGGTCTACGGCTGGACGCTGAAGACACACATCACCATGACCGCCATCTCTGTGGCCATTCTGATCACTGGTCTCATGGCTTTATTCTTTGTCGATCTGGTGAGATTGAACGGCATGGGCGATGAGAACGCCATGTACATCCTGACCCAATACAATCAGTTGAACATCAAAAACCTGCTCATCGCCGGCATCATGATCGGCTCGCTGGGTATCCTGGATGATCTGGTGGTTGGTCAAACTTCAGCCGTGATCGAGATCTACCGCGCCAACCCGGCCATGCGCTTCCAACAGCGTTTCAAACGCGCAATGAATGTCGGCCGCGACCACATCGCCGCCACGGTCAACACCCTGGTGCTGGCTTACCTGGGCGCATCCCTCTCGCTCTTTCTGCTCTTTTCCAACAGCAATGTGGCTTTCTCCACCCTGATGAACTTCAATTACCTTGCCGAAGAGATCGTGCGCTCGCTGGTCGGCACCGTTGGCTTGTTCACCGCCGTGCCCATCACCACTTTTATCGCCTGCTGGGTGGTTGATGACCCCCACCGCCTGGAAAAACTGGTGCGAGCCTTTGGGCCGCTGCTCAACCCATCAGAATTGCACCAGGAGCCAGCCTCAGGTGACTGATGACATTTTTTATCAGCGCGAACCGGCCTAAATCATGCCTTGCCAGCCAGGTCAGCCCGCACCAGTTCCAACTGGTAAGGCTTATCCACATCCATACCCAACTCGGCATACGGCAGCACCACGGGCCGCACGGAAATCCCCAATTTCCTGCCGATCTTTACCGCCGCCTGCGCAAGCGTCAGGCGTCTTAACGCGATCAACAACAACGTGTCGATCCCCATCAGGGCAGCCTGCTTTAATGGGCTCTTGCGGGCATCTATGATCCTGCGCATCAGCGGATGATCGCCCGAGATGAGTTTCAAACGGACGGCATTGAAGTCCCCCCCGCACAGTTCAACATCTTTCAATTTCAAATACGTACGTCTGGAACCCGGAAACCGGCCCTCCATGGTCTGGCGTTCAATCACCCCAAACACCCCATCCAGCGAAGTTTGCAGCACCTGCTCAATCATCCAATCCACTTGCTCTGCTGTGATGGTTGGAATATCGGAAGACACGGCCAGAACGAAATCATCCGGCTGATGAGAGGGGAGCAACACCTGCGCCGCTGCCAGCAGATTGTCCAACATTGAGCCTTGGTCTGGGAGGATGGTCATTTCGTGAGGATACACCAGAAGTGTGTCTGTTGGCAGTCCAGCCACGATCACCCGCCCTACCTTTCCAGAAGCTGCTAATGCATCCAGCACCCACTGCACCATCGGTTTTCCTGCCACAGACAGCAAGGCCTTCGAAGCATTGCCGCATTCGCTAAACAAAAGATCTTCCGGTGAGGGAATCCCCCCCGCAGTTACAATAGCGTCCATCTCACAATTCCTGAATAACGGGAGACATTTCCAGTTCTTCCACCATTTGCGCCATCAGTTGCAGATAACTGGCAGATTGGGCATAATCCACCGCTTCCCGGCGTCCCAAAGCCGCGATGATGGCGGCTTCCATCATGTTGGTGCCAAAGCTGCGGCCTTCCAAAACCGGGGTGGTGGTCACCAGGTATTTCACCCCGCAAGAGCGCAGCAGGTCGCGGTCGGCCGGGGTGGTAGTGTTGGTCACGATCACCTTGCCGCGCATGTCATCCGGCATATAATGCGTAATGTAATGGCAATCGCCTGCCACCAGCGAAGCCCACGCAAAATATTTGCCGAATTTCGGCGTACGCACTTCCTGTTTTTCTCCGGTCGGGTACAGCCAGGAAAAAGGGATGCGACCCAGAACGGGAATGAGAGCGGCGGCAATACGCTTGAGGCTGCGGTCGCTGCGAATGGCAATCGGCAGCCCGACAGCAAACATCAGATCACCGATCACGCATTCATAACCAGCATCAATGAAGGAACGGGTAAGACCATAGCGGTCCACCCCGCTGATAAGCAAGGCGTTGCGGTTGGCAAGCTCATTGCTCAAGTGCTCGTCAACCACAGCTGCCGCCTTACGCTCCAGGGTCATCTTCAGACCGGTTCCGTCCACCACCGGTGTCTTGTGCACGTAGCGGATCATGGACTGCACCGAGGGCAAAGTGTGCCATTGGTCATCCAGCATCAAACCCAGAACAGTTCCGCCAACACCAAAAGCATCCACCTTTCCGTCCAGTTCTTTAAACAGGCTGGCTGCTTTCTCCATATCGCCGTCAGTGCCAATGCGCTCCAGGCGGATGGTCTCCCCCAACAGTTCGATCTCCACAACCTTGTTGCGCGTGGCAGATCCAATACTGATGCTGACTGCTCTTTTCATCTTATATTTCTCCTGTCAAGGTATGATGAAATTAGTATAACCTTAAACTACCCGATTTTACATACCCGCCGTCAGCAAGGCAGAATGCCAGGCCGTGAACAACTTTCCATCAAACACACCATCCGAAAGGCATCCATCTGCCAGAGTCCCTGCAAAAAAACTTTCCTGTTGTTGTATTAAAATGCGGTAAGATTAACCCATCGGCTTCCCACAAACGCCGTGATATACCCTTTGAAACATGGCAATTTTTTATAAGGAGATGGCTTCCCTGTCTGAACAATGACCTTTACCAGCCTGACTTTCTTTGTCTTCTTTGCGCTTGTTTTCATCCTTTACTGGCTGCTGAAAGAAAGGGAACGCCAGAACCTCTTCCTGCTGCTGGTCAGTTATGTTTTCTATTTCTGGTTCGATCTGCTGTTTGGCCTGCTGCTAATCGCCTCCAGCGCCGCGGACTTTGTCCTGGCGCGCGGCATGGCAGGCCGTCCCGAACGCCGCAAGACCTTCCTCTGGCTGAGCCTGGCGCTTAACCTGGGCGGGCTGGTTTTGTTGCGTCACTTCGGCTTCTTTGCCGGCAGCTTGCAGGTTTTGCTCAACTTCCTGGGGCTGAATATCAACCCCCAGATTCTTGCACCCCTGGGTATTTCATTTTTTACCCTCAAAAAACTGAGCTATTGTATTGATGTCTATAAAGGCACCGAAAAACCGGCAGACCATTTTGTGGATTATGCGCTCTTTGTGGCCTTCTTTCCACAGATCCAGGCCGGGCCGATCGACCGCGCCCGCAGCCTGCTGGCGCAGATCCGCCGCCCGCGCTCCTGGAAAGCGGACTGGTTCAACACCGCCTGGCCGCTGCTGGTGAGCGGCCTGTTCAAGAAGATTGTGATTGCCTCCGGCATTGGTTTTTATGTGAACCGCATCTTCGTGCTCGACCAGCCTGGCAGCATCTTGCTGGTCTGGGCTGCGTCTCTGGCCTATGCTGTGCAGATCCTGGCAGATTTCTCCGCCTACACAGACCTGTCGCGCGGCTTTGCCCTGCTGCTTGGCTTTGAAACCCCGGAGAATTTCAAACGGCCCTATGCCTCCCTCACGCCCACCGAGTTCTGGAATCGCTGGCACATCACCCTCTCGTATTGGCTGCGCGATTACATCTTCTTCCCGCTGCGGCGCATCTTGCTGCGTGCCGGCAGTTCGGCTGCGCCCCTGGCCGCCATCCTCCCGCCCCTGGCTGCCATGCTGGTCAGCGGACTTTGGCACGGAGCTGGCTGGACCTTCCTGCTGTGGGGCGCCATGCACGGCCTGTGGATCGTGATCTATCAATTGCTGGGGCTGGGCGGCGCCTGGCAGCCGCAGCGCCTCTGGACGCGGGCCGCGGCATGGCTGGCAGTCATGGCCTTCCTGACCGCCAGTTGGGCTGTCTTCCGCGCCCCCTCCCTGGGATGGCTGTGGGAAGTCCTCACCCGTTCGCCGCTGATCGGCTCGCAAGACCATCTCGTCATCACGCTGATCACCCTGTCTGCCGCCGGCTTTTACAGCCTGCTGTGGAACTCGCACCTGCTGCTGGAGAAATTCCAGGAGCGCATTCCTATCCTGCAGCCCCTTTTCTACGCCGCCGCGGTCTTGTTAACCATCATTTACACCAACCCGGGGCTGAACGACTTTATCTATTTTCGGTTTTAGAGGACCACCATGCGCAAGTTTGCTGCCTTTTTGATCCTTCTTCTTCTGCTGATTGCCCTGACGTCCCTCCTGGTCACTTTTCGCTATCCGGCGCAATACCCCTATTCACTTGGCCCGGAATTTGATGACCGGCTGCGCGTCAACCACCGCGACTACCTGGACGTCGAAAGGCCCAGTTTGATCCTGATCGGCGATTCAACCCTCCGGGACAGCGTGGATTTCAAACAGTTGCAGCAGGAGTTGGGCATCAGCATCTATGAAATGGCCTCCCCGGGCTCAAGCACTGCGTTGTGGTATCTGGTGTTGAAAAACAACATCATCCTTGCCGAACACAAACCGGAATATCTGGTGCTCTTCACCCGTGAAACCATGTTGACCACGCCGGAGTACCGCGTGACCGGCGGCATCTTTTTGACCATTGACGAATACGCCGGCCAGGATGAACCGCTGCTGCTGGAACGCTCCTTTTTGCAGAAAATGAGTCCCCTGGAGCGGCTGGCCGCCCGCTACCTGCCAGTGTATGGGCAGCGCGCTGAAGTGCGCTCCAGCATCGATTACCGCATCAACCACACCCTTCCTGTGCTCTTCCAATGCGGTGAGGACTGCGTTTCCAGTGCACGGCAAAACATTTTTTCCGCCGATGTGGATATGGAGGCCATCCAGGAGGCTCAGGACGAAGCCGAAAACTATCTGTGGGAGATGGATAAACTGCTCTTCCAGCGCCAGTTGCCGCGCTCCTACCTGCCGGAGATCGTGCGCATGACCCGCGAGAACGACATCCAGTTGATCCTGGTGGAAATGAAAACCTGGAAAGAGCCGCCTTCCACCACCATCGCCCTGCTGCGCCGGCTTTACCAGCGCGACCTGCAAGCCTACGCCGACGCCAACGACATCCTCACCATCAGTTTTGCCAACGACCCGCGCCTGACGCCGGATCTCTTCCCGGATGGGTTTCATTTGGCCAAAGAAGCCGTACCATTTTTTACCCACATGCTGGTCGAAGCCCTGCAGCCGATCATTCAGCAGTAAGCAGCTTCCGGGAAGCATCGGGAAATTGCGGCCAAAATGGCACTTGCCATGAAATATTTCCAATCAGTTCCAAAATATCTGGCGCAGGACGGCGGCAAGATCGACCCGCTGGACAGGGATCACTACCCGCCCGCCGAAGCCACCCTGAACCGCCAGGCGGGAAGACGCTCAATATATCCAACCGCACACCGAGTTTATCGAAGTTTCGGTTTGATTTAGGCCACCAGTGGGTTGGCTTCTTAAGATTTTATTATATCGGGGGTTATCCTTTTCGGCGATGCTGACAGGAAAATTTTCACGCAAAATAGCGAGGGTAAAGGATGAGTTGGCAATCCACATTGCTATGCGGCCGCAATCGCGGCCGTTAATCCTTAATGGTCACTTCCAGGTAATGCCCCTTGTCCTGGTAGATTCCTTTGTCCCCAATCCTGCGGATCTGGCTGACCATGTAGATGTCGTGGATCATGTCAAAAACAGACAGCACTGCCAGGAACAACGAGATCGGCAGCCACCAGCCGGGGAGGATCAGGCTTCCCACCAGGCCAACCATCACAAAACCTGCCGCCAGGGCCAACGGCATAAGCAGAGCCCGTTGCATGACGCGGTAGGCAATATCCCCGGTCACACTGTAATGGCCTTTCAATCCCAGAATGAATTTTCGGGCATAGAAGATTTGGGTATTCTTTTCATTCACCGTCCGCATGAAGCCCAGCACATGCAGTTGTTCGTGCATCCACACCCCCGCATTGCCGTAGAACAGGAGCGCTCCAGCGTAGATTGCCACGAAGATCACCAGACGCCAGGCGGATGGGGAAATTTCACGGTAGATCCACACGGCCAGCAAGAGCAGCAGGGGCACCGCCACAGCGAGGAAAATGCGCGTTACCTCCTGGTCTGCGCCGCCAATACGGATCAGTTTGTGGTCTTCCTGATCTTGTTCAATGATCCCTTTTTGCATGGCAACTTCCTGAGGTCATTATCAAGGGGGAACCCCTTATGGAGATGTTGGCACAGGGGCTGGCAGGGAGGGTGGGCTGTGGGTGGGGTTGGTGCGGTCGAAAGCGAATACTGCTTATGGCTATCTACTCCCTTAGAGAGATATCAAGCACAACTGCTCGTACCAATCTGCCATTACCTGACAATTCATTTGCTTGCCCATTCAAATACTTACGTGCATCTTCAATAGAGGCAAATTTATGTTCATTTTTTTTATAATCTTCATCGTCCCATTGTGAACATTGATACCATCCCATTAAGTACAACCCATTCTTACATTCATTGTCTGCAAGATAACGATCCACTAATTGCTCCCCCATCGCCGTTTTAACCTCCCGATTCCAAGAACCTTTTATTTCAATAATCGCAGAGATTGTCTTTGGTTCATTACAACTAAGGTTGCTTAGTACAGCGTCAACCCTTATATCAACCACTTCGCCAGAGGTACTACCCATTGTTGGCCGTATTTCCACCTCACGGTTAATCACAATATTTCGATCGCGAATATCTCTTAACAAATGTGCTTTAACGAAATCAGATAACTGGTTTTCTTCTTTAGGTCGGAATTTCCTTGTCGTTTTTCTTTCAGAATTCTGGAGTTTCCATTCATTCCACAAAAATACAACCGCTGGAGTCTCTCCTTGGAGATCCTTTTCTAAGTGAGCGAGAGATTCAATCAATAAATCAAGTAATTGCTCACCACTTTGAACTTGACGGATTGTTGAATTAAGCAATAATTCAAGAATCTCACGAGGCGACGAAGGAAACCAACTATTAATTCGAAGATTTACATTAGCTTCCTGTTTTATGTATTTCAGCCAAGTGATATCTGGAAATCTTTCAATGAGCTTTGCAAGTTCATTATTTGCTTCGGTCGAACCCTCTCGCGCTAATACTTTAGGTATCCGGTTACGAAAATCGGCAATTTCGTCCCGGATTGTAAATTGATGTGAGTTTAGTTTATTCGGATCTTCACTTGGTGGATATTGTTCAATAAGCCATATATATAAAGCAGTCAATTGGCAAGGTAATAGTTTTGAAAAAACTGCCGATTCCCTTTCACCCCATACAAAAGCAATCTTTTTTATTAGCTCATCACCAAATTGTATATTTTCAGTCATTCTTGGCCAAATAGTTTCCCACCCTGCATGGTTTGTATGTAAAATCAATATTTGAGCACTAATAAGTGCTTTCTGGAAATCTTCTTGATCGTCAAGATTATCTGAACTTATCTTCTGTTCCGCATAGGCTATTGCTTCTTGGTCTCCTTTTCTTATAAGCAGCTCTAATATTGCTCTAAAAACCTCTTGATTCCCACCTTCTGAATATAAAATCTCAAGCAAAACTTCCTGAATTTGATTATCAAAAATCGGTTCAATTCTTTCAATGATGCTAGAGCCTACATCGTTCAATGTTAAGTATTCCTGCAAAGCAGATAATATTTCACTGGAAGCATTTTGATAAGCAGTAATCAATAATTCTTCTGAAACCGTTTCATCCTTTCTCTTTCCATATTTAACTGGATAAAGCAATATAATCGGTGCCCATCTCTTCCATATATCCTTTGGCAGGCAGTTAAGTTTTTCTGGTGCTACTTGACACAATAGTGCTAATGCCTTAAATGCTGAAGCATCCGGTCTATAATAGTTTTTCTTACTTAACCAACTTTCAGGATCAGATTGCTTTTCTTTCAAATATACTGTTGAAGCGTTAATGATTCTGTCTCTTGTCGAATCTTTTGCCTCCAACCAGCCAGAAGTTTTAGTGATACAAATCTCGCATTCTGATATTGGATAACGGTGATCTTTAGTTTGTAATACTGCAAGAGTTAATCTCCACCAAGAATCAAGGTTACCTGATTCAAATTTTTCTAAGAGCAATTCAATTTGTTCTTGGGTTGAAGGAAAATTTGTTGGCATTTTTGGGGGAACATCTTCTCGCCTAATTGTGCCCAACTCAAATCGTTTTTTCATATTAACTGCAATTTGAGAATCGAATTCTATTGGTCCGAAAATTGGTTGAAGTGCCTTAGACAATACTTCTTCATTCCGCATTGTTGTATATAAAGCTTGAATTTGTTCCATATTTTCACTGTTAAAGATAACGGTAATAACAAATGCTAGATTTTCTTTCTCGAAATCAGTTTTTGCTTCATTTACTAATGACAAAAACCAAAAGAAATCGTGATTAATAAATAATCGCGCAGTTGAATAAACGACTCGAGATATTTCTTCTTCGTTTGAAATCAACGGAAGAAGGTTTTTAATAAGAATTCTTCGTTTCTTATCATCGTTTATGTACTCTGAATCAAAATCGAATCCTAATTCTTTAAATGTTGAACTTCCTCTTTCTATGATATTTTGAAAACAAAGAATTTTCTTGTATACCGCTTTCGAATAACATTCAGCAGTCTTTTGATCATCAAGTTTTTTCCACCCCTCAACCATTATTGCATCAGCAAGTTCAATGAACCCAAATGGCTCGTGAACTGGTGTTCCAGGATTTTTGCAAGTTTGAATTACCCACTCTAATGCATCACAAATATCAACTTTCCCGATTTCAGATCTTAGCGTGTATAAAAAACTCGAGTATGCTCCTGCATAAAATTCGTCTTGGGGCGGTGTTATCAAATGAAATAATTCATTGCTATCCACATTTCCAGGCCAATTTGCTTTTAGGCTTAATCCCTTAAACTCATCATCTTTATCATCTGCGGAATCTATATATAGTAATGGCTTGAGTCGATTTTTTATTTCAATATTTTCAGTATTTGATACGGCCCAACCTGCATTTATTCTTAATCTCCGCTCTTCAGTCTCATCCAAAACAATGTCTGCAAGCACATTTTCAATATCTGTTACTTTGCAAGCATTTATCAAATCAACAGCAAACTCACGGGCCAAAGGATCACAAGTCTTATCAACGAGGTATGGGCACAGTTGATCTGAAATATTTGGATGCGACAACTCCCTGAATTTTTGATAGATACCCCAATAATGTTGTATTCTATTTTCATTCTTATGAAATTGAAGCAATGATTCAATTAATATTTCTCTCTGCTCATTTGACAAGGATCGTAAATCCCCTCGTAAAAGAACCTCGGGCTCCCGCTCTGCAACTAACTCAAAAATATCGGGACGTAAAACAGCCAACCAGGCAGCAACTTCATAAAGTTGGGGGATTATTCGTCCTTCTGGGTCTTGAGGATGAATGATAAGGCTCTTGATTTGTACAAAAGGAGCATTGATTGTATTCAAATACCAAGCTGCAAGATATTCAGCATAAGTTTGATGAGAGAAACCCATATGGTCTGAACCGCGTGAAGAGAATAGCCCAGTAGAAAGCGACTCTTTAAGTTGTCGTTCACTTACTGGAAATTCATTTCCATCTGCAAATTCTTTGCCACCAACAATATCTTGCAATAAAACATCTGAATCAAAATCAACTTTCAGAAAAGCATTTCCATCATCAAGCCATACAGACGATCGGTTAGCAAACATCAAAGAAGCTGCTATTCTTCCTGCTACTATCATTCTCTGATGAGAAGAAATTTCACCACAAAATCTTGCGGTTATCCTGCTTGGGTTTTTTTCTTCGCATAGCATAAGACATCCAGAGCAATAAATTTCTGCTTTATTGTTCTGAAGTTTTCCTCGTTTTTGAAACTCGGCAAACAAAAAAGATAAAGTAATTGGTTTTATCGCAAAAGAAACTACTGCCTTCAACTCAATCTCTTTAAGAAATTTTTCTGGATCAACTTCTGAATTTCTAGCGGCTTCGTATACATCACTACGTCTTAATGGGACTAATTCAAGCTGCAATGTGCTTACATTTATCTCGTCATTCCAAAAGCTTCTTAGTTTCTGTTCAAGTAATATAGGCCAATCAGATGTTCTGCACGCAATGCGGATTTTTAAACGCTCAAGTGGTAATTTTTCCAACCTCATTGCAAGGAAATTCGCCAATTGCCTTATTGTCAATAATCCTTCATCCAAACTATCCAAAAATAATGTTAAAGTATGATCGTTATTTATCCAATTTGTGATTTCTGGACGCTGGAAAATAAATTGCTCTAAGGTACTATCAGATGAATAATCATGTAAATTGGCAAAAACTATTACTTCGTCAGTTTGTTCGGTTTCCTCTTTGCAAAAATTAAAAAATTTCCAAAATTCAGTAGATTTTCCAATGCCTGGCTCGCCAAGAAGTATCAAACACTTGGTATTCACTAAATCACAAAGCTGAACGAGGGATGGATTTAACGTATGTGAATATTCAGCTATTGGGTCAACTACATAGCCATTTTCATCATAAATTATTTTTCCCGTAGGAGGGCACCAAAATCTACGCCAGTTATAATCCATAGAACAATTTTTTGTAATCTATATTCACCCTAACACTCACTATACCCGCAGGCATAACACTTCCTGCAGCCCTCCTCATTCACCAGGGCCGCCACCCCGCAGTCCGGGCACAGGTCGCCGATCTTCTGCACCTGCGGGGCTTTGGGCGGTTCGGGCACATTCAACTGCCCCATGTCCAGGCTGAAGCTCATCCCCGTGGCGCCTGCGCCGGATGTGCTGGCGCTGCTTTCATGGCTGCGGTGACTGCCGCCCTGCTCGCGCTCTTCCCACTGCTCCAGGTAATCCTTGAGCACCTGGGCCACCCCGTCCGGCAGGCTGCGCACCCGGTTGGCGCCAAAGCCCATCGGCCGCCCGCCGCCAATGCCGGTGAGCTGGCGGGCCACTTCCTGCATGCGCTCGATCGGCAGGATGGGCGAAGACAGACGCAGGATGTAGGAGATCAACCGTCCGATGGCTTCCGAAACGGCCGCCGTATCCGAACCAGCCTTGGCCGTGTTGATGAAGATCTCAAACGGCTGGCTGCCGCCGTTCTCGTTGATGGTGATGAAAGCCTTGCCCAGCGGGGTCGGCACCTGATAGGTGAAGCCCAGCAGCGAGCGCGGCCGCGGCTTCTTGGTTTCCTGCCATAGGGTCATCATCTCGTCTTGCGAGTAGGAAGATGGGGCGTGCAGCGGCACAGTTGCGCCAACCGCGGCTGCGGGCAGCGTGCTCTCGCCGTTCTTCTTCTCGGCGGTGGCGTGCGTTTCCAGCACCACCTTCTCGCGTGAGCCGGTCACATACACGGTGATGCCCCGGCATTGCAGCTTCCAGGCCAGCATGTAGGCCGTGGCCACTTCCTCTTCACTGGCACCGGCCGGGAAGTTGACCGTCTTCGACAGGCTGTTATCCACAAAAGCCTGCAAGGCAGCCTGCATGCGCACATGTTCCTCGGCGGTGATGTCCTGTGAGACCACAAAGGTATTGCGCAGGTCCTGGGGCAGGTCGCGCACCTCCTGGCAGGAGCCTTCGACCATCACCTGCTGGATGATCTCTTCCTTCTTTTCGGGGTCAATGCCCAGGCTGTCCAGCATGTCCTCAAACTGCGGGCTGGTATAGGTCAGTTGCAGGTCCTGGCCATTGTCATTCACATGGCGGATGTAAGCCAGGGCAAACACCGGTTCGCAGCCGTAGCCTTCGCAGCCGGCCACCGTGGCGATCGTGCCGGTGGGGGCCACAGTGGTCTGGGCTGCGTTGCGGATGCCATGCACACGGATACCCTGGCGCACTTCTTCCCAATCCAGTTCGGGGCGGCCCCAGGTGCGCTGGTAAGCTTCCACCGGCACCGGCGGTTCCCAGGTCAGGTCTTGCGGATCATAGATACTGCCCTGGATGGTGGAAAATGGCCCGCGCACCCGCGCCAGCTCGATGCTGGCCCGCATGGCATGGTAGCGCACAAACTCCATCACCTGGGCGGCAAATTCCTGGCCGTCCGCCGAGCCATAGCGAATGCCGCTGTGGTACATCAGGTCCGCCAGGCCCATGATGCCCAGGCCGATGCGCCGCGAGTTTTTGGCGGCCTGCTCGATCTGCGGCACGGCCGGCACATAGGTGTTGGCGTCCACCACATCATCCAGGAAGCGCGTGGAAAGTTCAATGTCCTGGCGCAGTCTGTCCCACTCTACCGTGCCTTCGGGGTCAATGTACTGCGCCAGATTGATCGAGCCCAGGCAGCAGCTTTCATATGGCCCCAGCCACTGCTCGCCGCAGGGATTGGTCGACTCGAGCTGGTAGAGGTGCGGCAGTGGATTGGCCCGGTTGGCCGCATCCAGAAAAAGCACCCCCGGTTCACCGTTGAAATGCGACTGGCGCACGATCTTGTTGAACAATTCCCGCGCCGGCAGGCGCTTGTACACCCGCATGGAAATACCGGCCTGCTCGGCCTCTTCCAGCGTGCCGTCAAAGCCGCGGTAGGCCGGGTCGTGCACATCCGGGAAGCGCAGCTCCCACATATCATCGTTCTCTACCGCCACCATGAAGGCATCTGTGATACCCACCGAAATATTGAAATTGGTGATCTGGTTCTCGTTGGTCTTGCAGGTGATGAACTCTTCCACATCGGGATGATCAACGCGCACCACGGCCATGTTGGCGCCGCGCCGCGAGCCGCCCTGGGCCACCTCGCCAAAAGCATGGTCATACACCCGCAGGAAACCCACCGGGCCAGTGGCCTTGCCAGCCGAGGACTTGACCAGCGCCCCCACCGGGCGCAGCCGCGAGAAGGAAAAGCCATTCCCGCCGCCGGTCTGCTGGATAAGGGCCGCATCGCGCAGGGTCTGGAAGATGCCGGTTGACTTGCGTCCCATGTCATCCGAGATGGGCAGCACAAAACAGGCCGCCAGTTGACCCAGGGGAGTGCCCGCTCCGGTGAAGGTGGGTGAATTGGGGAAGAACTGGCGCGAAACCATCAATTGATAAAAGCGGCGCGCCAGGGCGACCACATCTTCCCCCCAGGTCTCTTCCACCTTGGCAATGTGGTAGGCCACCCGCCAGAACATCTCGTCAATGGTTTCAACCGGCCGGCCGTCCTCGCCGCGCCGCAGGTAACGCTTCTCCAGCACCTGCCGCGAATTATCGCTCAGGTCGATCGAGGGCAGATCTTTGGGCATGGCCGGTGTGGGCAGAATATTGCCGTGGGCCTTGGTAATTTGAGCAGGCATGGATAAATTCTCCTTTAACATTAAACAGATCATGGATTGATGGTCAATCCAGTTTATAGAGGATCAGCCCTCAAGCAGGCGGTCGATCTCGTTGCGCAGGGCTTGCAAGTCGTCCAGTTGCAAATAGACAATGGCATAACGGATATAGGCAATGTGGTCCAGTTCCTTCAGTCCGGCGATGACCATATCACCCACCACCCGCGAGGACACTTCGGCGCGTCCCAGACGCTGCAGGGATGCTTCAATCTCCCCCACCAGCCGCTCCATTTTAGCGACAGACACCGGCCGTTTGGCGCAGGCAATGCGAATGCCGTGCATCAGCTTGTCGCGGCTGAACTCTTCCCGCGAGCCGTCCTGCTTGACCAGCAGCGGTGTTGCCAGGATCGGCCGCTCATAGGTGCTGAAGCGCTCGCCGCAATTCTCACATTCCCGCCGCCGCCGCACACCACCGCGGTTATCATGCGTGGTATCCAGGACTTTCGAATGGTCATGTTGGCAATATGGACAGTGCACAATCAGTCTCCGTTTCTCATAGTCAGGATGGCAGCGGTGTGGTCTGTGAGCAAATGTGGCTGCTTTCTCATTCAGGAAAGCAACACCCCCCATATATGGGGGGGCATGTCATTCAACCCCGTACATTTGGTGTCTGAAATTCATTTTAGCATAACTACCAGACAGGTGCAAGGGAATTCCGAATACTTTAATCTTAAAATATTCATCGAACAAATTTTCTTTAAGCTTCCATGCCAGGCATTCGTGTTTCAGGGCGACTTCCTTATAAGAGCATACCGGGTTGTGGCGCACTATCTGGCAGAAAGAAAAGCCAGCACCTTCCTGCACGACGAAAACCAGCCATTTTTAACAAATTTGAAAACGTTGCCCGGAAAAATAGATTGCCACCCATCTAAATTTAAGCTGCCGCGCAAATCGGTAAAAGCCCTGATTGAGGTATAATCAGCCCATGTGCAAAAAGCGAAATTCCATGACCATCATCATGCTGGCAATCGGGCTGGCAACCATATGGGGGCTGAGTGGCTGCCAGAAAACGACCTCCCCGCCCGCCGAAACAAACACCCCGTCTGTACCAACCGCCAGTCCTGTTCCCCCCACACCTACCCCCGTGCCAGCCGCCCTGACTGTGAACGGCGAGCCGGTGCTGCAAATCGTATATGACGCCTGGCTGGCGTCCTACGAGATCGCCCACCCGCAGACCAGCGCAGAAGATGCCCGCCAGGCCGTACTGGACGAGCTAATTCCCCAATCACTGCTGGCGCAGTCGGCCGCCGCCAACGGATTCACGATCAGCGAGGCTGACCTGGATGCCCGCATCCAGCAGGCCGCCGTGGATGCCGGCGCC
>JAGVAB010000086.1 GCA_020060485.1 Anaerolineales bacterium | reverse complement strand
TCCATTGTGAGCCTCCTGTTTGATTTTGGTGTTGGAACCGCTATCTTAACAGGTTGGCTCTCTTTTTGCTATCCCTCTAACAACTTTTTAGTACACCCATTTTGCGGTCTATTCTGTCCAATTAATCAATCTGGGACTATAATAGATTCAATCCAATCTGACAGGTCAGGCTGGATTAAATCACGAGAACTTTCGCAGGCTGAAAGGGATCATAATCTAAAAAGGAGCATGATGGCACTACCGCTTGAAGATTCAAATTGTAGCAATAGTGACGATGTAGACCCTGAACGTACCAGCTTCAAGCGACGCTGGAGGCTCTAGCAGTATGATCTGATGACCCCCTTGGAATGAGAACAATTGGGAGGCCGCAGTTCACACTGCGGCCTTTTGCGTCTGTCTTGACTGGGTTTCGTCCGGGACTAAACCATCAGGAGGAACCATGCTGTATGTAAGTCAACTTGAAGGACAGCGAGTTTGGGACTCGTGGGGCCAACCCATTGGCCGTTGCAAGGACGTACTTGCAAATTACGTTGAAAAGCCTTTTCCGCATCTTCTGGCGCTGGTATTAAAAGATGGAGACCGCGAGGACAGATTCATCTGTGCAGACCAGATCACCAGTCTGTACCCCTCGATCGTGCTCAACGTACCCAAAGATGAGGTCAAAACCTATCAGCCCAATGGACAGGAATTGTGGCTGGCAGACCAGATGATGGACCATCAGATTGTGGATATTGAAGGCCGCCGGGTGGTGCGCGTCAATGATCTGCAG
The DNA here is from genome assembly GCA_020060485.1 of Anaerolineales bacterium. The sequence goes on along the minus strand of JAGVAB010000086.1, from coordinate 13,795 downwards.
CTGGCTCGCGTCAAAGACAAGTATTGTGTCATCGGTGTGGATGTCAGCGGACGGGGATTATTGCGCCGCCTGGGGATTGAATCTGCAGCGGTGGGAATTTCCAAATGGTTGAAGCGACCGCTGCCCAAAGCCGTAGTTCCCTGGCAGGATATCGCCTATTTGCAGGAAGGTGACCCGATCCGTTTGAGCATCTCCCGCGAGAAGATCAGCAAATTGCCCGCGGTGGACATCGCCACCATCCTCAATGATCTGGACCGCAATACCGGCCAGGCGCTGCTGGCGCAGATGGACAATGAAACGCTGGCTGACACCCTGGAAGAAAGCCCGTCCAAGACCCAGGTGGCCATTCTCTCACAGCTTGATTCGGAGCGCGCCGCCGATATCCTGGAAGAAATGGACCCTGATGAAGCTGCCGACTTGCTGGCTGATCTGCCCGAAGAAACCAGCCATCAATTGCTGGATTTGATGGAAGCCGATGAAGCAAAGGAAATGCGCAGCTTGCTGGACTTCCCGGAGGATTCGGCTGGCGGGATCATGACCACCGAATTTGCCTGGATCCCTTCAGGACTGACGGCCAGCGAAGCCTTAAGTTTCTTGCGCAGCTCAGATGATGCCCAGGAAGATGAGGAGATGTATTACGTCTATGTGGTTGACCCCGCCTGGAAACTGCACGGGGTGATCACGCTGCGCGACCTTGTGATGGCTGCGCCGGATGAAAGCCTGGATGAATGGCTCGATACCCGCCCGATCTGTGTTGGCCCCCTGACCCCGCAGCAGGAAGTGGCGTATCTGGTGGCCAAGTATGACCTTCTGGCCGTCCCGGTTGTCAAAGAAGAAACCGAGGAAATGCTCGGCATTGTCACCGTGGATGACGCTGTGGATGCAGTGCTGCCCACCACCTGGAAGAAACGCTTGCCGCGCTTCTATTAAAAGCCAAGGAAATCCGCTATGCAGAAGAAAGCATTCAAAACCATGTTTGCGCGGTTGTGGGTCTACCTGGCTGTATTGGGTCCGGGTTTGATCACCGCCAGCGCCGATAATGACGCCCCCGGCATTGCCACGTATTCCATGGCGGGCTCCAAATATGGGTATCAGTTCCTGTGGCTGCTGCTGGTGATTACCATCGGTGAAGTGGTGGTGCAGGCCATGGCAGCCCGCATGGGTGCCGTGACTGGCAAAGGCACTGCCGATCTGATCCGCGAACGCTTTGGGGTCAAGATCACCTTCTTTGCCATGCTATGCCTGCTGGCGGCTAACATGGGCACCACCATTGCCCAGTTTGCCGGCATTGCCGCCAGCGCCGAACTGCTGGGAGTCAGTCGTTTCATCGCTGTGCCTGTTGCTGCCTTGTTGATCAGCTTCACCGTTCTGCAAGGCTCTTACCGCTATGTGGAAAAGATCCTCCTGGTGTTGTGTCTCTCCGCATTAAGCTATGTCATCTCGGCTTTTGTGATCAAACCGCCGTGGGAAGAGATCCTGCAAAGCACGCTGCGGCCTTCTTTTCAATCCGACCCGGATTATATTCTGGCTGTTTTGGCGACCATCGGTACTACCATCACGCCCTGGGGCATCTTTTATATGCAGGCCTCGGTGGTGGACAAGGGCGTGGACGCCAAAGCCTATCGGCTGACCCGGGTGGATGTGGTTAGCGGCGCCATCTGGGGAAATGTGATTTCGGCCTTTATCGTAATCTGCACAGCCGCCACGCTCTTTGTGCATGGTATTGCCGTGGACTCGGCTGAAGAAGCAGCCCGGGCGCTGCTGCCCATTGCCGGCGAAGGCGCAAAATACCTCTTTGCCGCCGGATTGCTGGGGGCATCCTTGCTGGCAGCCTCGGTGCTGCCCCTGTCTACTACCTATGCGGTATGTGAAGCCTTTGGCTGGGAACGCGGTTTGAACCAGCGGCGCAGCGATGCCCCATTCTTTTTTGGATTGTACGCCATTATGATCGTTGTCAGTGTGCTGGTGGTTTTCATTCCCAGCATTCCCTTGTTCAAGATCATGGTTTTCTCCCAATCCTTGAACGCCATCTTGCTGCCGGTATTGCTGGTGCTGGTGATCAAACTGGCCAATGACAAACGCTTGATGGGGGAATGGGTGAATCGCAAGCTGCAAAATGTCTTTGCAGTCAGTTTAACGGGTTTGATCAGTGTGATTACCCTGGCCTTGCTAGTTTTCGCTTTTTGACATACTGAGATCGCACACACGCCAGCGGCGGGCAAATTTGCCCGCCGCTGGCCTTTTAGCAAACTGCGGATTGCGCATATCGTGGATAGGGTTTGGTTACCTGGATATATCTCTGGCTACCTGACAGTTTTGCATAAGCTCGTTTCAATAAACAAATTGATCTGTCAATGTGAAACCGGGTGCTTTCCTCGGGCTGTGGCCGCAGGGCCAAAACAGAGAGGGGGATTGCTTCAACGGGGCGAATACGCTGGAAGGCACCCCAAAAATTGCATTTTTTCACCCCGTTTCGCAAAGACACAAAGTGTCAGGTGGCAAATGATGTCTTTCACTCAATCACTGCCAGCAATGCAGTGCAGGCTGTTTCATGCTGATCCGTTGCCAGTTGCACAAGTGATTGCATATCGTTCAGGTTGTTCTCACGGGCGCTCTGTTCGATGGTCTCGCAGGTTTTTGCCAGAGCCAGGGCGCTCATATTCAAGCTGGCGCCTTTAAGGGAATGCGCTGCCGAGCGCAAGGCATCTGCCTGCCGGGCATCGGCTGCTTTCTGGATCTCCATGAGAATTTCTTTGGATTCATCCACGTAAAGCTGGACAAGTTCAACCAGTACCTCATCGCCCATTTCCTGTTTTAGCGAGTTCAAGGCGTGCATATCCAGCGCAGGCTGTTGCAGTTCTTCAGGAGGTTGTTCCTCCTGGTCGTTTTGCTGTGTCTGCAGGGGTATGCATTGTTCCAGAATGGTCTGGATTTCGCCGAAGCGGATGGGTTTGCTGATGTAGGCGTCCATGCCGGCTTCCATGCAGCGCTCGCGGTCCCCCGTCATGGCGTTGGCCGTCATGGCGATGATCATAGGCTGGTCTTCTTTGGCAAAATTCTGGCGGATACGCCGGGTGGCTTCCAGACCATCCATCTCCGGCATTTGCACATCCATAAAGATAACATCATACAATTGCCGGGCCAATGATTCGATGGCCTCCAGCCCGTTGCCGACAGCATCTGCCCGGAATCCCAGTTTCTCCAGCACGCGCAGGGCAAGTCTCTGGTTGACCGGGTTGTCTTCTGCCACCATTATCCGCAGTGGTTTGCGGCTGCCGAGGTCGTGATCCAGCACAAAGTCTGCGCTGGCATCTTTCATCTCGCCCTGCCACTCGCTGGCATTCAGGGCTTCGAGGATGGCGCGGTAGAGGCGCAGCTGCTTGACCGGTTTGGAAAGAAAGGATTTGAAGCGGGTAACCTGCAGATCTGATTTTCTTTGTTCGGGCTTGCCCACCGAGCTTAACATGATCAAAGGCAGGTTGCCGCCGTTTTCAAGGGAGCGGATGGCCAGAGCCAGGTCTATGCCATCCATGCCGGGCATTTGCATATCCAGAATGCCCAGGTCGAATGGTGGTTCTCGTTTCATGAGGGTCAGTGCCTCTTCGCCCCCTGGCACCGCCTGCGCTTCCAGACCCCATTTGCGGCATTGCTGCACGAGAATGCGGCAGTTGGTGGGGTTGTCATCCACGATCAGTACCCGTTTTCCCTGCACCTGGCTCACATCAATTACTTTATGTTCTTCGGCTTCCTCGAGGGCTACAGCCGGGGCCTGGATCTCGAACAGGAAGGTGGATCCCTGTCCTGGCTCACTTTCGGCCCACATCTTGCCACCCATTAATTCTGCCAATTGTTTGGAAATTGCCAATCCCAAACCGGTGCCGCCAAAATGACGGGTGGTGGAGGAATCGATCTGCGAAAAGGATTTAAACAGTCGGCCCATTCGATCCGCGGGAATACCAATTCCGGTGTCCCGTACTTTGAACAACAGCCGGTCTTTCTGGCCGGGCACCTGATGCACAGATGCCACCACCTCCCCCTGGCTGGTGAACTTGACGGCATTGCCGATCAGATTGACCAGGATTTGTCGCAGCCGGGTGACATCCCCCAGGATGTATTCAGGGACATCGGCGTCGATGCTGCCCAGCAGTTCCAGCTTCTTGGTAAAGGCTTTGGCGCTGAGCAGATCCAGCGCGTCTTCCATACAGGAGCGCAGATTGAAAGGCTGCTCTTCCAGCTCCATGCGCCCGGATTCGATCTTGGAGAAGTCGAGGATGTCATTGATGATGGTCAACAGGCTTTCGCCGCTGATGCGGATGGTTTCCACATATTCCATTTGTTCAGGTGTAAGCCGGGTGTCCAGCAGCAGGCCGGTCATGCCGATCACCCCGTTCATTGGAGTGCGGATCTCATGACTCATGGTCGCCAGGAATTCCGACTTGGCACTGGCCGCCATTTCAGCGGCTTCCTTGGCCTGTTTCAGGTTTTCTTCCATGCGCTTGCGCTCGGTGATGTCCTGATTGGTTCCATAGGTGCGAATGGTTTTGCCTTCTGCATCCTTGGCGATTCTGAAACGCATGAAAATATTGCGTTCCTTGCCGTCACCACACAGATAACGCACTTCTGCAGAATTCTCATAATTGGGATCGTCAGTTTCTATGGCTGCCTGCGTCAAAGTTGCCACCAACGACGCATCATCTGGATGCAAATAGGTTGATGCAAACTTCTGCGCCGGCATTAAGTATCCACCAGCTTCTTCTACCGTAATGTGCAAAATGCGCTCATATAAATCATCATTGAACAGAAAAGTGAAGGTGGCAATATCTAATTCCCAGTATGCCAGTGCAGCAATGTCCGATGCCTCGTCCAGTTGTTTTCGGATAGCGCCTAACGCTGTATACTGCATTGCGTTCTGCAAGGCCACCGCCACCTGTGAAGCCAGCGTGGCCTGGATGCGAATGTCTTCTTCCGTGAACCGCCCAACCTGCTCCGACTGCACGTCCAGCACCCCCAACACCTGACCACCCACCACCAGCGGCACGGCCAGTTCTGAACGCGTCTCCGGCAGCAGCGGGTGCGGCAGGAAGTCCGGGTCGCTGCGCACATCGTTCACCGTTACGCCCCGCCTCGTGCGGGCAGCCCGTGCCACCAGCGATTGCTCGTTGTTCAGCGGGATTGAGCGCTTCTCGGCCACCATCTGCCGCCCTACCTCGCTTGCCCCGGAGCGCAGCACCAGCGTTTCGCCGCTCTCATCCAGCAGGAACACATGCGCATGGTACAGGCCAAAGCGTTCCTTGGTCAACTCCACCACGCTTTGCAGCATTTCTTCCGGATCCAGCACCGTTGATACCGCCGTGCCCACTTCCGCCACCGTGGCCAGTTCCTGGGCGCGCTTGCCGAGTAACACTGTTGCAGCTCTTTGTTCGGTCACATCTCGAATAAGCCCCACTGCTTCGCCAGTTTCATTGGTAATGATACGGGCTTCAAATGTATCCTGACCGCCCGCTTCATTTGGCAGTTGATACTCGAATGTCTGCGTTTTCTTGTCAGCACCACCCTTTTCAAGGGCTTCCTTGGTCAGCGCCGCCACGTTTGGAGGCAGCACTTCGGAATAATGTTTCCCCAGAAAGACTTCCGGCGGAACATAGGTGCCGCTTTCAGCGCTTTTATAGTCCACAAATTTGCCTGTAGTATCAAAGCGGAAGATCATATCCGGCACAGCACCAACCAGCGTGCGGAAGCGCGCTTCGTTTTCAGCCAGAGAGCGTTCTGCCTGCTTGCGCTCGGTGATATCCTGCACAGAGATGAATACTTCCTCCCAACTGTCTTCGTAGTCTGGCGCCACAGATAACCGCATCAACACATCGATCAGTTCCCCTTGTAAAGTGTACTGCCGGATCTCCAGGGTAAAGCGATGATTGCCATTTGCCAGGGCGATCAGTTCCTGTTTAAAGGCTTCCTGTGATTCAGGCCCCAGGATGCGCTGCAGATCGTTGTAGATCAGGTCTTTGGTTTCAGCCTTGTATAAAAGCTGGGTGGCCCGGTTGATATTGATGACCCGCACCAGGCTGGCGCAGAAGGTCACTTCCTGGGGGTTTTGGTCAAAATAGGCGGCGAAATCCGTGACGCCAGATTGCTTCAGATCGTCAAAATGTTTCTTGAGAGCTGAGAAATCTTCTTCCCAGAGTGCGATGGGAGAGTCCTCAAACAGGGATCGAAAACGGGCTTCGTTGGTTTTGAGGGCCAGTTCAGTCTGGCGTTGCTCGGTGATGTCGCGACCCGAGGTTATGAGGGTCATCCTGTTATCTTCCCCAATCAAAACCGTGCTATTCCAGGAGATCAGCCGCCTTTCGCCGGAGGCTGTCAGAATTGTATTTTCAAAACCTTCAGAGGATTGCTGGTTGCCTTCCAGAACCTCTGTGAAGATTTTTTGAATAGTAATGTAGTCATCTTCAGGAATAAAATGTTCAATCCAGTTCTTGCCAACGATCTCGTTCTCTTTCAAGCCCAGCAATTGACAGCCCTTGCGGTTGATGCGCAGCACTTCACCGGTGTCATTCAAGGCCATCAGGATCACGCCTGCGGCATCGAAATATTTCTGCTCCAGGTATTTCTGGCGGCGCAGTTCTGCTTCGGCATGCAGGCGTTCTGTGATATCCCGGTAGATGCCCAACGCACCCTGTGTCTTGCCGTCAATGATGATCGGTACGCCATGCACATCAACTGGAATTTGGCGGCCGTCCTTGTGAATGCGGCGGGTGATCAATTGCACAGGAAGTCCTTGTTTCACATTTCGGGTAAGTTCCAGCGTTTCATCACGCAAGGCTGGAGATGAGATCAATTCGTCCAGTTTTTTGCCAATCAGTTCATCATGGGCGTAACCGAACAATTTGGAAAAAGCGGGATTGGCTGCGGCGATATTCTCGTTGTTATCCAGTGTGATGATGGCCAGCGGGCTGTATTCAAACAGGGATTGAAAATATTCCTGTTGTTGGCGTATCTCGGCGGCGCTTGCTTCCACGTTGTCTTTCAAGATAGCCTTGGCTTTCTGGAGCTCCAAATTCTGGTCGGCCAGAACAGCTGTATTTGCGGCGGCATTGATGATTGCCATTGATGTGGCCGATGACAGCAGAAAAACCACGATGGAAAATGCAAATTCCATCAGGTAGGGCAGACCGGCAAAAAAATCCATGAACTTCAACAGGTCAAGCACACCGGCCAGAATCAGCAACGTTATGGAGATGAGGTAGGGCAATGCTTCCTGAAACGAGGTCCGTTGTTTGAATTTCCAGATACCGAAGCTGACATAAGCTCCAATGAAAAATGAAAAATAGCTGATCAGGTTGATCAATGGGCCGGGGGTGGCGCCAGGGATATATATGGTTGGCAGGAAGATACGGCTGATGCGGCGCAAGGTGATGTGTTCTGTATCCCACACCAGACCTCGGGGATTGAGGATTTGCACAAGGATGAACAGGCCCAGGGTGATACTGAAAAAGAGAACCCATTTTTTTGAAAGGGTGGGAATGGTGGTATGGATGAACAACAGGAACGCCAAAATGGTCAACGATTGGGCGACGACATCAATCCGCTGCCAGAAGATGACCTGGAAAAGCTGCTCGGAGACGGAAATGCCGGCTGTGGACAACATGAACAAGCCGGCAAAAAGACTGAAGGCAGAAAACGCAAGGTATTGCGGGCAGCGAGAGCGCTTGTAGAACAACGCCAGATGGTAAAAGCCAATGGCAAACATTGCCCCGGAAACCATGGCTGGAAAATATGGAAGCAGTCCCACCTTGCACTCCTTTCCCTGAAAACTTTACCCAAAAAAGCAACAACCCCAATCATTAGTTTAGCGGGCAATAAGGGTTTTGTGGATTAATTCCGGGTAAAATTTTCCTGGCCACCTGACGCTTTAAGCGTCATTGCGAAACGGGACGGAAATGGACATCCTTTTTGGTTATTTTAAGGCTTTCGCCACGTTGAGGCAATCTTCCTTATCTGTTTTGGAGATCGCCACAGCCCGAGAAAAGCACTCGGGCTTCGCGAGGCAGATTGATCTGTTTTTTTGAAATGAGCTAATGCAAAACTGTCAGGCAGCCAGTAAATTTCCTTTTACTGAGCATAGCAGATTTTTGGATTAATGGGCAACCAATTTTGAGGGTTCTCTGGGAATCGCCGTGAAAGAGATGTTTGCTGAGGTGGCCGCGCAAATTGCATTCCACAGAGCAGGCTGCAAAGGAATTTTTTTCGGCCGGTAAATATATGCTAAAATACATCTTAATACCCATGATTACAATAACCTGTATTTGTTACAGGCATTCAGGGTTAAATTTTAATTCGGTAGATAGTGGTATATGGTCATTCTCACACGCGAACAACTGGAAGAACGTTTGGTGGCGCTGCACCGGGCCAGCCTGGACCTGGTGCGTATCAAGGATATTCCCCTGGAAACCTTGCTGGAGCGGATTGGTGTCGAAGCCTGCAAACAGGCCGGCGCCAATTTTGCGGCAGTGGGGGTGATTGGCGAAAACAACAAGCTGGAACAATTCATCCCGGTTGGCATGGTGAATGGTGATATCTGCCGTCTGGAACGTTCCCAGCAGGATGAGTGTGTGATCAACACTTTTCTCAATAACCGGCAGCCGGTGGACATTGTGGAAATGCGTGACTGCCGCCCGGCCATCAATTCCTTCCTGGCGGTGCCCATCCAACTGGGGAAGAACCAGTTGGGGCAAATCTACCTGACAGATAAAAGCGAAACCGAAAGTTTCAGCCTTGATGACCAGCAGGTGATCGAGACCCTGGCCGCTTACGCCGCCATTGCCATTGCCAATACCCGCCTGTACAAACAGCTTGTCCAGCGCGACCGCGTTCTCACCCGCCGCAACGAGAACCTGGCTTTGCTCAATGAATTGGTGGGCACACTGGCTTCCTCCGCAGATATTGACCAGATTCTGGATAGCTCGCTGCAACAGGTGATGGACTACCTCAAGCTGGATGTGGGGGAGATCTACTTGCGCCAGGGCGATAGCAAGGTGCTGCGTCTGGCGCGGCACCGCGGCACGGCCGTGGATCATCTGTGGAAGAAACAAGGCTTTAAATTCGGCGAGGGGATTGTGGGCTCTACAGCCGAGCTCGGTCATTCCCAGCACATGGTGCTGCAACCCAACAACGGCCACGGGCTGTCCAAAGAAGCTCTGACCAGCGGGTTGTACCAGGTGGCCTGCTGTCCGTTGAACGGCCGGCAGGGGGTACTGGGGGTATTGTGTGTGTCCACCTGTGACCATCGCTCGCTGGATGAAATGGAGATGCAATTCCTTTCGGCACTCAGCTCCTGGGTGGGTACGGCCATCGAGAATGTGCAGCTCAATTTGCAGCAACGGCGCATTGCCGTGCTGGAAGAGCGTGAACGCATTGGCATGGATCTGCATGACGGCGTCATCCAGTCGATCTATGCTGTCGGCCTGATCCTGGAACACTCCCGTTTGTTGATGGAAACAGAACCGCAGCGCGCCCGGGCTCGAATTGAACAGGCGGTCAATGATCTGAACAGCACCATCCGCGATATCCGCGCCTACATCCTCGACCTGCGTCCGCACCAGTTGCATGATGAGGACTTGATCCAGGGCATCAAGCGGCTGGTGATCGAATTTCGCGCCAATACCCTGGTCAACGCTGTTCTGCATACGCCCAGTGAAGAGCTGATCAGCTTGTCGGGCGAACGGGCGAGTGTCTTGTTCCACATTTGCCAGGAAGCATTGGCCAATGTGGCCAAACATGCCCAGTCGATGAATGTCGATGTATCGTTGTGGGCCACTGCTGAACGGGCGCTGCTGGAGATCCGTGATGATGGGCGCGGCTTTGACCTGAACAAGGTCAAGTTCACCCTGGGGCACGGTCTGCCCAACATGCAAACCCGCGCCCGCAACGTGGGTGGGGATGTGGACATCAGCACCGAACCGGGCAAAGGTACCAGCATTCTGGCCTGGGTGCCATTTACCAACGAGGGATGATCCAAATGAGCCAGCACTCCGACAAGGCCGCCCTGCGCGGTGAGCCCTCTTATGTTTGGCGCGCCGGACAGGAGCGCCGCCTGGCCATGATCCGCCAGGCTGCCGGTGAACGGCGGCGCGGACGCATTCTGGAAGACGGCTGCGGGGTGGGGGCTTACCTGACCCGCCTGGCCGAAGATGCTGCCCAGGTCATTGGCCTGGAGATTGAATGGGAACGCGGCCGCCAGGCGCTTCAGCCAGGGGTGGGCGTGGTGTGCGGGGTTGGAGAAAGCTTGCCTTTCCCTGATGACCGCTTTGATCTCATCATCAGCCACGAGGTGTTGGAGCATGTGCAGGACGACCGCCAATGCGTTTGCGAGATGGTGCGCACCCTGCGCCCTGGCGGAAGATTGGTGCTGTTCGTGCCCAACCGCGGCTATCCCTTTGAAACCCACGGCATTTACTGGCGCGGCCACTACCATTTTGGCAACAAGCCGCTGGTCAATTACCTGCCGCGCCCCTGGCGCGACCGGCTGGCCCCGCATGTCAATGTGTACACCCGCCGCGACCTGAAACGCCTGTTTGCCGGCCTGCCGGTGCAGATGATTGAGTGTACAACCATTTTCGGCGCATACGACAATATCATTGCCCGCCGCCCGGCGTTCGGTAAATTCTTGCGGGCTGCCCTGCAATTTTTGGAGAAAACGCCTCTGCAAGTGTTGGGGCTTTCCCATTTCTGGGTGGTCGAAAAAACAGGGGAACAAACCGCATAACGTAACACGCAAAACTCTCCCGCAAGTCAGAACTTGCGGGAGAGTTTTTACAGCCTGCCCACACAGCAAAGAATTTTTTGTGTAGGTGTTTCAGTAGAATGCAAAGAAGCGCATTAACAGAATGACGCCCAGCACGAGCAGGATCAAAGATGGCAGGATGGCCAGAAAATGATAGCACACCTTCTGGCCGTCTTGGGATTGGGATCTTTGCGGCCAAAAAAAGGCGTTCAGCATACTATTGGCGCCTGCCGATAGGAATACGGTAATCATCGCAAAACGGAAAAGGTGGACCAGGAAGCGGGCAGCCCGGCCGCCCGTGACCAGGTTTTGCAGAAAACTGGTCAACAGCAAGATGGCCACGCCCATCAGAATCGGCGTGCCAAGAAATTGCAGAGCAGCCTGTTGCGGGGGAGAGGCATCCACTTTTCGATGTTTGGCCAGAGCAGCCAAATGGCTGCCAGGTCAAGGGCCAGCACCAAAAAAATGGCGTAGATGCGGTTGTCTATGTTTCTTTCTCCTGTTGATGAAATGAGTGCAGCATCATTCCCAATTAAAAGCAGCTTCCACCTGAATTTCAGGCGGAAGTTCGCTGGTTTTTATTCCTCATCTTTGATGCGCAGATCGTAGATGCCATCCTGCACCGGGTAGGTGTGTCCGCAAGATGGGCAGACCAGTTCGGGGGGCGTGTTGTCCAGAGGGGCAGCGCAGGCCGGGCACTGGAAGAAGGCTCCCACCGGTGCAGGATGGGTTTCGCCCACTGCCCGGTTGCGTACGAAGACACTTGGACTGAGCTGCCAGAGATTGCCGGATGGCTGCATTAAAGTATCCATCCACACCATCAAACGCAGCGGCAGGATGCGCTTCAGCAAAGGGATGCGAAAATGGGAGACGGCCAACTGGCGTTCCACCGAAAACTGGCACAGCCGCAGCCAGGTGCGCACTGTGGCCGGGTGAAAGTCAAAATTCAGGGCTGCAAATTCAATCGGCTCGGGGGAGAACGGGTTCCAGCTCTGGCGCTTAAAGGTGTAGCGCAGGATGGATTTGAGATTGCGCTTGTTGGCAAATTCCAGGATGAAGATGGCTTTGGATTGCAGCACGCGCCGCACCTGGGACAGGGCCAGACGGGCATCAGCCATGTGGTGCAGGGTACGGATCATGGTGGCCGCATCGAACAGGCCATTTACAAAGGGCAGTTTATAGGCATCGGCCGCCACATAGATATAGCGCTCACTGCCGCCCAGGCGCTGGCGGGCTTGCTGCAACTGGGAGAAGGAGTAATCCAGCAGTACCACCTGTTCAAAACCCTGATAGCGGTGGGTGTTGCGTCCGGCGCCGGCGCCCAATTCCAGCATCAATTTTCCGCTGCGCGGCAGCAGGCGCTTCAAGGCGACCGCTTCCGCTGCATCTTCATAGGCTCTGCCGCCCTGATCCCAAAAAGATGCCTGGTAATCAGACCCTTCATAATCACAAACGGGTGGAGTATTCATGAATTTATTTCACCTTCAAAAAGAATTGGCGGGTTAAAGAAAGAGCGTTCGAGCAGGTGCTCCGGCGGCGCCCAGAGAAACCTCCTTACCGTTGCTTCCTCTCGGACCTGGCGGGATTCGCAGGGCTCTGCCGCGCCGGTCCCACTCGAACGCGGCATAAGCATACCGCGAGGCTGGCCGCCTGTCAACCTGGTTGCTGCATGGCTGCATGGTTTTTTACAAGCAACCTCACAGGCCCCGTTCGTTTAAAAAAACATTCCCGATCATAGAACGATCAGCACAATGGCAACCAGGCAGAGTACAACGCCCACCCATTGCCAGCGGGAGATGTGTTCCTTCTGAATGAAATAGGCCAGGATAATGGTGGCCGCCGGGTAAAGCGAGGTCAGCACCACTGCCACGTCCAGGCGGGTGTATTGCTGGGCCATGACATACAGGGCGCTGGCTATGGAATCCAGTGCGCCGCCCAGAATGGCGAGCGGGCTGATCTGGCGAAATGGCAGCGTAGCAGCAGTTTTTGGCTGCAATAATGCCAGCAGCAAGGCTGTGCCGAACGAGCCCAGCTTGGCAACCAGTGAGGGCAGCACTACTGTGCCAGGCGCAACCTGAGACAAACAGGTGAAAAAACCTGCCGCAAAGATGCCCGAAAGCACGGCCATCAACAAGGCTTCTTTTTTCACTTGTCCGGATTCCGTTTGAGAACGGCTGACCAGAGCGATGCCGGGAAAGGCCAGCAAGAAACCTGCCAGTTGACTGGCAGGAGGCAAGCCCAGGGTGAGCATACCAAAGGCTGCCGGCAGGGCTGCACCGATCACCCCCGCGATGGGCGCCACCGCTGCGGCATTGCCGATCACCAGACCGCGGTAGATGGTGATCACCGCCAGCGAGCCGCTGATCCCGGCCAGCAGCGACCATACCACATCCCCCACGGGAAGCCGGGTTTCATCCCAAATGAGGCTGAAAACGAATAGCAGGATGGTGCCAGCCAGGCTGGAGACCACCACCACCCGCAGACCGCCGCCGCGCCGCGAAGCCAGACCGCCGCAAAAATCACTGGCGCCGATCAAATTGGCCGAAGCCAGGGCCAAAAACATGCCAAAAACGCTGGATAAAACCATAGAACCTGATTATACAGAAGATGAGGAAAATGAGGTTGTTTTGGGTGTGTCGGGTGCACGAAAAGTATGTAGAAAATCGCGCCCAAATTACTGTCGTTGCGAAGGAGCGACCCGCACCTGCGGTGGGGCAGATGAGCGACTGTGGCCGCGAAGCGTCCAAGCCGTGATGGGGATTGCCACGTCGGGTGAAACCTTCGCAACGACAATGGAGACGTGCTGCGCGGCCATTACAAGGCGGCGAACATCATGATCTGTCTTTGCGAGATGCGGCGCAGCCGCGACGTGGCAATCCCCAAGCCAGTGGGTGAGATTGCTTCGTCCTGCGTCCTCCATTAGACTTGGTATAAGATAATGATAACCGAACAGAGATGGAATAAGTCTATCGTCCTCGTAGAGAAAATCTAAATTGCGAAAAAGACCCCATC
>JAGVAB010000089.1 GCA_020060485.1 Anaerolineales bacterium | reverse complement strand
CTGCGCTGCTGGATCAGACTGCGGGCCAGGGCGCTGGGCCGGTAACCCAGGTCATCGATCACATCTTGCACACGCTGGCGGGTTTCCTTGGAAACATCCAGGCGGCCGTTGATCACCCGCGAGACCGTTACGGTGGAAACTCCCGCAGCGACAGCTACTTCTTTGATCGTTGGTCTTTTCGAATTGAACGTCATTACCCTGTCTGGAAACCTTTCCGTAATCGTTACCGTAATCGATTACGGTAACGATTACATGATAACGAATCACGAAACCAGATTCAAGGACTTATTGTCATGTACAAAATATGATATTTGCCACTTGAATATCCAGATTAATACAGATCCGCCAGGCCAGACCTGGCTTGGCAAAGCCCGTCATCCCTTCAGACAGCCATCCAGAATGGTCAGATAAGGTGCGGTTTTCTCTCCGGTGATTTACCACCGTACGGCTTACGTCAGGCGATCAGTTTCCCTTGGCAAATTTCATAAAAGGGCTATAGTTCGGAAAAGCCAGAGCTTTGATCTGAAGGAATTCTGGCTTGCCCATTAAATAATTGAGGTAAATGCACAAAATATGAGCGGTCAATTTGCTGGACAAACGGGCACACAGACCTGAATGCTATGGGCGAAGTTCTTAAGGATCAAACCTGTTTGCATTCATCATTGCCTTGCCGATTATCAGCACACTTGCAACGCATGGAGTAGCAAGGGGGCATGCATCATTCTCGGCTTACTGGTCCGTAATGTCCACCGCATGGCTGACATAATTGCGCACATTCTTGGTCTCCACGCTCAACAAAATGTAAAGCTGATCCACAAGCGCAGGAACAGCTACCACAGTTTCCCATTCAGCGCTGGATTTGGAAGGCGTCAGGGGAACATAAGCCAGATCCATGATCTCGAAAATGCCATAAATGATCCCGTCGTTGCCAATCACCGGCGGATTGCCGATATGGGTTTTAAGCGGAAAATCTGTGGGGTTGAAATTTTCCCAGGTAAACTCAAGCCCAGTATCAGTTCTGGTCACAGCTTTGAGCGTGACCACGTTATCGCTGACCGCCAGAAATTCAGTGTCGGCCGGCTCAATCACCCCTTCAATCTCTACACCCACCGGATAAGTCAAATCTGTAATGATTTCATCAAGATCAACTTCTGCTTTTCCGGTAAGCTTGTTGTCTTCCTGATGATAGTAATCCAGGTCACCGTTGAAATATTCATAGTCTATGGTCAATTTCGCACCAGACGCACCTTCGATGTTGGCACACTCAACATAGAGATACTGCACTTCGGGGTTGGCTTTTGTGCCGCTCATATAACCGCGCATTTGAAAACCAGGCGCCAGGCGGTGGCTGCCCGTGCCCACAAAAACGGTATTGCAATTGGTGGATTTGCCACCCGAAGTCAACACAGCCGGTTTTCCTGAAACGTTACGCATGGTGCTCCATTCCCCTGTATCGTTTCGAATGGCAAGCTCAATACGCAAATCACCTGCTGTGGTTTTTTCCATATTGGTGACCATAATGTTCCAATTCAACGCTTTATTTCTGGCAGATGCAGGAGCTTCCAGACCTGCCGGCAATACAATATAGACACAGGCATAAATAAATAGAGTACAAACCAGGAGAACTGGAAATAGCTTTTTTCGAACATTCATGATTCCTGCTCCTTACGCAGAAAACCTTGCAAACCATCTGACATGGTGCGATTCAACTGCTCCCAATCCAATACTTTTATTGGAGAAATCAAAAACAGAATGACTTTCTTCCTTGTCATGGGGTAACTCCCGTGCATTTTGGCAAGAGCGGCCTGAGTACCGAGAGAGTGTAACCATATTCAGCTGGCATATCTGTGCCGCCATCCACACCCGTAGCGCCCTTTATCCGCTCTTCATAAGTTATGGAAAGCGAATGTGCATAACATTGCCGGCAGGGATTGTGGTAAGTGCTGAAGATGTAATCACTGAACCATTTGTACTCAGTGGCTGCCGAAACGATGACCCGCTCGACTTGAGCCGGATCAACCTGGATCTCAATGATCTTGGTTGACTGTCCACAGTCAGCTGTGATCTTGCCATCCGGATAGACGGCATACAACTCGTCCACGCATTCTGTACCTGCTGTGCGGTTATACACAATCACCGCACCATCTTCCAGCAGACCTTGCATCTCTTCAGTCCTGAAAGGAGCTACCTCGCATACTATTGGGATTGTGGTCTGCGCTGATTTGCTGCCCAATAATTTGGGGCCAATAAAGATTGCCAGAACTACCAGGATCACGGCACCCACCCCCACCAGGAACTGCTTTTGCCGTTGGCTGTGCGCAGCCTTTGCCAATTCTGCACCCATGGCGGTCTTACGTCCTGCACCACGCGAGGCCAGAAGGCTCTGCACCCCGATGAAGACCAATGTCAGAATACCGATCACGATCTTTGTCCACCAGGAGCTCAATGAACCAATAAACTGGATCAAGGTCTGGGTGATGGCAAGCACCATGACCCCCAGCAATGTGCCGAACACATAACCAGAACCACCGGTCAGCATCGTTCCGCCAATCACCACCGAAGCAATGGCGTCCATTTCAAATCCGTTGGCGTAAAACCCATGTCCTGACGCCACAAAAATGCTCAAGCAAATGCCAGCCAGCCCTGAGCAAAATCCACTGAAAGCATACACCAACACCAAAGTTCGTTCCACAGGCAGACCCATCAAACGGGCAGATTGTTGGTTGCCGCCGATGGCATACACTGACCGTCCAAAACGCGTGTAATGTGCAATGTAAACTGCAACACCCAGCAAAATCAGGGATACCACCACCAGGATGGAAACAAACGGTGCAGGGTTTCCGCGTTTAGCAGCCAGTTCTGTCCAACCGGGAATAAGAATCCTGGTTTGCCCCAAAATCTTGTAAATTCGGTTATTGATCGAAATGGCATCATCACTGATGAAGAAACACATCCCGCGTGCAAACCACAGGCCAGCCAAAGTTGCTATGAAGGGCTGCACTTTCAAATAAGCAATGAAACTTCCCATGATGGAGCCAAGTGCCATTCCCATCAACAACATAAGCCCAATAACCAACCAGGCATTCCAGCCTTCCCGCAAAAGAGCCGCCGCGACGACTGTGGTCAGGGCAATAACACCGCTCACAGAAAGATCAATACCGCCGGTAATAATGACAAATGTCATGCCAATGGCAGAGACCAGCAAATACGTGTTGTTGCGAAACAGATTAAGGAAAACCTGCGGATTGCGCATCCCAGGATATAGGATTGCACCTACAGTATAGGCCGCAATGACCAGGACAGCTGTAGCTGTCATGGGCACAAATCTCCGGTTTTTACTCAGAAAAGCGCTCAATTTCTGCATAATGGTTAACCTCTTTCCGGTTGAGCAAAATTCTGGAAAAAGTTCTTTGCCTGTTCGGAATACAGAAGGATGACCAGGATCACCACAACTCCTTTGATGGCCTGCAAAGCAAAAGCCGGCACCCCAATAGCATACATGGACGTGGTTACCGCCTGCATAGCCATTGCGCCAATAATGCTGGCCAGCAAGGAGAAGCGCCCGCCGGACATCGATGTGCCGCCAATGACCACTGCCAGAATCGCATCCAGTTCCAGTGTCAAACCAATGTTGTTAGCATCTGAAGTCTTGATATTTGAACTTGCAACCAGGCCCGCGATCCCTGCACAAAACCCGCAAAAGGTATAAGCCAGCAATTTAATTTTCTTTTCATCAATTCCGCTGAAGAAACTGGAACGGGGCTTGATACCCACAGATTCAATGAAAAGTCCTACAGCCGAACGGCGGGTCAAAAACCAGGTGAGTGCATAGATCAATGCCACCAGATACAACGAAAATGGCAAAATGATCCAGCCCTGTCCAATGAAAGCATAGGGCTCATAAAAAATCTGGATGCGCACCCCATTGGTGATCAGTTGAGCGATGCCGCGTCCGGCAATCATCAGGATCAGTGTGGCGACCATCGGCTGGATCTTGATGTAAGCAACCAGCAAACCATTCCACAGACCGCAAAATGTGGCGACCAGCAAGGTAACCAGCAATACCATCCACAGCGGCGAATAGGTATAGGTTGGATCCATCACCAGTCGCTGAAGTTCAATGGTCAACTCCTTGCCCACCACCCAGGGGTTCATCATCAAGGCCGCTATCGAAGCCGCAATGGCCATAACTGCCCCCACGGAAAGATCCACCCCTCCAGTGGCAATCACCAGGGTCATTCCAATCGCCAGCAAAGCCACCGTGGAACCATTGCGCAGGATGTCGATCGCACTGCCATAGAGATTGCCCCCTCTGGTCTCAATACGAAAAAAACCAGGGATAAAGATCAGATCAAAGAGCAGAATCAACCCCAAAGCTACCAGGGGAAAAAACAACTTGCTCTCGGTGATCGTTCTCCAAGTCAGGGTTTTTTTGAACAATTTCATGATCCACTCCCGGCAATTGCCTGCATGATGGTTTGCTCATCCACCTCACCAACAAATTCCGAAACTTTCTCCCGCTCTCGCAAAACCGCAATCCGGTGACAGGTGCGTAACACTTCTTCCAGTTCGGAGGAAATGAAAACACATGCCATGCCGCTCTCTGCCAGAGAGAGAACAAGTTTCTGTATCTCGGCTTTTGTGCCTACATCAATACCGCGTGTGGGTTCATCCAGAATAAGCACTTCCGGATGGATGGCCAGCCATCGTGCTAAAATGACTTTTTGCTGGTTGCCACCGCTCAGGTTCTTGACAAGTTGGTCAGGCGAAGGTGTAACGATATTCAGCATTTCAATATATTTATCGGCAATCTCGTATTGTTCTTGCAGGTTCAAATATCTGAACCAACCTCTGTTTGCCTGGATCGCCAAAACAATATTTTCCCTGACCGTCAGCTCGTCCACAATGCCTTCCAGCTTGCGGTCTTCGGGGCAAAGTGCAACACCACGTTGAATGGAACCAAGTGGTGAATAATCCTTGATTTCTTTTCCTTTGAATACAATGCTGCCAGTATCTGGCTTGTCGGAACCAAACAAAAGGTTCACGGTTTCGGTGCGGCCTGAACCCAGCAAACCGGTGAGGCCAACCACTTCGCCAGGGTGCAGATCAAGATCGATCGGTTTCAGGGCGCCAATCCGCCCAAGATTCCTGGCGCTCAAAATGGCATCACTCTTGATGTGCTGACTGGTTTCCAGTTTGATATTGGTCATTTCATCAAATTCTGCCAGGTCGCGGCCGATCATTTTCTTGATCAAATCAATACGGGGCAACGTTGCCGTATCGAAAGTACCCACCAGCTTTCCATTGCGCAAAACAGTAATCCGGTCCGAGATTTCATAAACCTGGCTGATAAAATGGGTAATGAAAATAATGCCAACCCCGTTTTCCTTCAGTTTTCGCATCACCTTGAACAACTGCTGGGTTTCGTTGATATCCAGGCTGGAAGTAGGCTCATCCAGGATCAAGACCTCGGCTGAGGTGATGTCAAGGGCCCGGGCAATAGCCACCATTTGTTGAATGGCAACAGTGTAGGTCCCCAGCGCTCTGGTTACATCGATATCGATCCCCAATAGATCTCTTAGTATCTCGGCAGCCTTGGTATTCATCGTACGCCAATCAATGCGACCAGGTTTCCGAGGCTCACGCCCAATCAAAATATTCTCTGCAACGGTCAGATTCATACAAAGGTTTACTTCCTGGTAAACCGTACTGATCCCCAGGGTTTGCGCATGTTGTGGCGATCTGGCCTGGATCTCCTTACCGCCCAGCATGATCAGGCCGGCATCCGGATGTTCAACACCGGTCAATACTTTGATCAAAGTGGATTTTCCAGCGCCATTCTCCCCCATCAGGCAATGGATCTCACCCCGCTTTAGATTGAAGTCCACCTGATCAAGCGCCTGGACGCCCGGGAAGGCTTTACAAATACCTTCCATTGTGAGTATGAAATGATTAGATTCAGACATGCTTGACTACCTTTTTGGGAGCATAAGCCCTGGGTATTGGGAAGCGGTGTTGCCACCGCTTCCCAATCATTTCGTTTCGTTTTTTGGCTGCCTCTGAACGAATCCTCAGCAACCAATGAATCTTGGCCTAGTAGGTGCGGCCGGCAGTGATCTCTTCGAGGTTCGGGTCATCCGCGCGGAAGACACCTTCCTGGGAAGGGATCCACTTGGGCAGACTTACGCCATTCATGGCTTTCAGTGCCGCTTCGTATACCTGAGGAGCCAGCAGTGGGTTGCATTCCACGGTGACATTCAGGGTGCCTTCCAGCATAGCCTTGAAGGCGTTGCCAGTGGCATCCACAGACAGAACCTTGACATCCGTGCCAGGGTTCAGGCCGGCTTCCTTCAAAGCCTCAATGGCGCCAAAACCCATTTCATCATTCTGGGCGAAAATGCCCTGTACGTCCATGCTCTGCTTCAACCAGGCCTCAGTGACCTGCTTGCCTTCTGTAGCACTCCAGTTACCGGTCTGGCTGTTGGCGATTTCGATGCCGCATTCGCCCATTTTCTCACGGAAGCCCTGGCCGCGGTCTTTGGCAGCCGAGGAACCAACATTGCCAACCAGTTCCCACACGATCTTTTTCTCACTGCCTTCAAGCAGTTTGCACATTTCATCAGCGGCTTTGCGGCCTTCATCAACAAAATCGGCGCCAATGAAAGTAACATAAAGATCTTCCGGGGCATCAATGCGGCGATCTTCAATGACAACAACCTTGCCGGCATCGCGGGCTTCCTGCAGAACCTCTTCCCAGCCCGTGGTCTCAAGAGCAGCCAGAACGATTACATTCACTTCTGCATCCTGGTTGAACTGATGGAAACCAGCCACCTGCTTTGCCAGATCATTTTGCGAATCATAGAACTTCAATTTGATCCCCAATTGTTCCGCAGTTTCCTTGAAGGAAGCAGTGTTCGCAGCGCGCCAACCACCTTCTGACCCGGTTTGGAGAAAACCAACCACCAGGTCACTGTATTGACAATTGGGAGCACAAGTGGAAGGTGCTGCTTCAACAGCAGGAGCCGGAGCTTCTGCCACAGGAGCTTCGGCCACGGGGGCTTCAGCAGCAGGCGCGGGTGCAGCGGTTGGCGTGCAGGCAGACAACAACAGCGATACCACCACGACCAGCATAAAGGCGAACTTGAAGCTTTTCATTTTTTTACTCTCCTTAGAATTTTTGATAGTGCAGTATAATTGGGGACGCGTAAAGCCTCTCGTATCGACCAGAGGTTATCGCTCCCTGGAAGTGCTTGCCCTAGCGACCAACTGTTGGCAAGCGCTTCCTTGCTTTTACTTCTGTTACAGTTATGCTTATATCTTGTTCACCTCCTTCTGGGAAACTGAGCTTTCACGTACCACCAGCGTTGGCGTTAACATGATCGTTTTTGAGCCATCAATCGGTGTGTCGTTCTGATCGGCCTCAATCAGCTTGACAACTTCCTGCACGGCAACCGTGCCCAGTTTGAGATGATCCTGGCGGATGCTGCTCAACGGGGGCGAAAAATAGGCGGCCTCACTGATATCATCAAATCCTACGATGCCAATATCCTGCGGGATGTGCAGACCGTTCTGACAGGCATACTGGATCACACCCAATGCCATCTGGTCGTTGGCCACAAAAATTGCATCCATTTCCGGATATTGCTTGTATAGTTTCTCAATCGCCTGCGCACCACTGGCTGATGACCAATTGCCCTCTACCCAGTGATTCTCCTGCACTTTGAACCCGGTTTCCTTCAGACTGTCTTTCCAGGCACTCATGCGCTGACGGGATTCCCACCAATCCAGCGGGCCGGCAATGTGCCCAATGTTTTGATAACCCTGCTCCAGCAGGTGCGACATCGCCATGCGCCCACCCAGGTAATTGTTGACGGACACTGTCGACACCCCCTGGCGCGGCTCCATG
>JAGVAB010000069.1 GCA_020060485.1 Anaerolineales bacterium | reverse complement strand
TGGGAGGGGGTAAATCATCACCGGTATTTTGCAACTGATTTGGACTGAATGTATTCCACTGCTTTCGAAAATCTCTTTTGTCAAGCTTTCTTGAGAATGCCATATTATTTTTGGGCGTCAGGACAAGCCGCAACAGGCAGTGGTCAGATCATTCTTCCAGTTTTTTGATCCTTTGCCGGAACCACAACGCGGTTTCAGGTTGGAAACGACGCACAATTAGCATCGAACAAGGAACGCTTTCGATCAGGGCATCATTCAAAGCGCCAAATACATATTTGGGAGAGAACACATTTTCAGAGGAGCCAATGATCATCAGGTCGTATGGGTGCTGTTGTGTTTCAGAACGGATACATTCAACAACCGATTCGGCTTCCACTGTTATGGGGGTAATGAATTCGGGAATTCTGCCCAGATCTTCTTCGATGATCTCTTGCAAGTGGAGTGCTTGATCCTCCCTGGTTTCTTCATCCAGGTGGGTAGGTACGAATCGCAGAGCGGTCACGTGAACATCCTGGTCAAATGCCAGCTCGGCAGCAAGCTGCAAAGCCAGGCGGGTGTTCGGGCCAGACCCAACCGGCACCAGTATCCTCTTTAAGCCGTCCATGCCGCGGTCTCGCAAAACACCCACATCCCTGTGCGCACTTACCATCACTTCCTTGATGATGTTGTGCGGGATTGCAAGTTTTGCAGTCTGACTGGGCCAGCCAAGCAAAACGAGGTTCACAGGATTGGGAGAGCTGATCTCTTTGTAGATGGCGGTTTCGACATTCGGCGCCGCTTTTATTTTGGTATAGAAAGGCACATTGCGGGCTTGGGCGATCGGCGCGATCAGGTCGAGCAGGTCATTATGTTTTGTTTTTCTGTCCTGGATGATCTGATTGAGATTCTTTTCAAAAGGATTGACCGGTATCTTGTGCACAGTCAGCAGGCAAACGCTGGTATCTTCCTGATGCTCTGCCAGGCGGGAAGCCAGCTTGACCAGCCCAATAGCCACTTTGGGGTTAATTGCAGCCACCAGAATGCGTCCCCCGCCGCGCCCTTTTTCAATCTCGGATCTCAGATCTGAACGATGATTGGCATATCTCATTGTGAAATACATGAAGGTCAGGATCAACAGAACAATGCCCAGAAAAAGTAAAGCTTTGGGGTCGGCAAAGGCAATGATCAGGACCCCGCTGCCAGCCGCCAGATAGGCGGTTAATGGGAACAACGGGACTTTGAATGGGCGTTCAATGTTGGGGTGAAGTTTTCGCAGGCGGATCATGGCCAACGAAGCCCAGAATAGAACGAACATATAACCGGCGCTGGAAATGAAGCTTAAGAAGTCCACCACGCCAATGACAGCTACCAGCCCGCTGAGCATCAACACAAAGAAAATTGAGACATAGGGCGTCCGCCAACGACTGAGACGCGAAAAAACACGCGGCCAGACGCGGTCACGGCTGAGGGTGAATACTTCGCGGGTGGCGGAAAGCATGGCGGTGTTGATGGATGTGAGGGTGGCCACAATCCCGGCTAAGGCCATGGCGGGTACACCCACCCGGGGCCAGAAAACACGGGCAGCATCGGTCAGGGCTGTTTCAGAGCCAGCAAGCGCAGAATAAGGGATCACACCAATGGTCACAAACGCAACCAGAGTATAGACCAGCGTGGTCACGCCAAGACTGACGAGGATGGCGATGGGAATATTCTTATTGGGTTTTGTGATCTCTTCGGCGTCGTCGGCAATGACTTCAAAGCCAACATAGGCATTGTAGATCAGGGCAATGGCTGTCAGCATGCGTGCCAGGTTGGCCCATGTCGACCGGTTCTCAAACAGCACCCGGCCGGATTGAAACGTATTCCAGTTAAAACCAGTCGAACGGGAAAGGCCCAGGATCACATAAACAGTGAAAACGGTCAGCAGTAATCCCCCCAGAATGATCTGCATGTTGCCGGCTTGTGTTACGCCGCGAAGGTGCAACAGTCCGACGATCAGGATAATGGCCAGAGCTATCGGGATGACGGGAAGAAAGGGAAAAAAGACCTTGAGAGAAAAGGCAAAACCAACCGCCGAAAGTGCAGCATAGAAGGTGCTGGACAGTCCATCCAATGAGCCAACCAGGAACATGATGAGATTGCTGCCAAAGCCTTCACGAACATAAGTCATAGCGCCGCCAGTGATGGGGTAGGTGGTCGCCAGTTCACAATAATTCAGCGCTACGCTCAATGTGAGCACGCCTCCAATGATCAATGCCAGAACGGTATCAGGACCGGCGATGCCGGCGGCATGCCCGGTCAGCACAAATATTTCTGCTGCGATGGTACCTGCGGTACCCAGCATAATCACTTGCAGAAGATTTAGCTGCCTTTTCAATTTACGCTTACTCATAGATGCCTTTCCAGAATTTAATTTGTCCAGATAGGTTGGAACGCGAAAAAGCCCGGTTTAAAATTATTTAATAAAATGTCCAAATAGAGGGGGGGAGAGATCTCGGGATGGGTGTTTCTGATGTTTGAGTTTGGATTGAATTGGTGCTGATTATACTCCTGATTTGGTTTGAGAGAGGCCTTTGCATCATTCGGGTGTACTAAAAAGTTGTTAGAGGGATAGCAAAAAGAGAGCCAACCTGTTAAGATAGCGGTTCCAACACCAAAATCAAACAGGAGGCTCACAATGGA
>JAGVAB010000053.1 GCA_020060485.1 Anaerolineales bacterium | reverse complement strand
GGCAGCCCATTATCATCAGCATTTTGCATCTACTTTGGTCTGGATGACCTTGACCGTTTTGGAAAATCGTAAATGTCAAGCTTTCTTGAGAATGCCATGCGATGATCTTTGTCGGCATATTCCACACCCATCATTCGAAATAACAGACCCTGGATGGAGAGGTGAGAAAACCACACGCCGGGTGTCTTAAATGCGCTGCCCGCAGGCGATCCATTCCTGCGGGCAGCTAAGGAAGATTGGAAACAAGAAGTTCACAAAAAAACACTCAAAGCTTGATATCCCCTTGCCAAAATCCTCGGCTTCTTCAGACAGGCCGATGGCAAGGCCGGCAATAAATTACGTTAAGCCGCAATGTTTACCGCGATGCGGGATGCATTTTCTCTGGTGACAGAAAACGAGCATTTGTTTTCGCGTGTGGTTAACTCATAATCACCCAGGACGGCAGGAAAACGAATTTGACCATGTTCATCTGTCACCAATTTGGTGGGCTTGATCCACCACTCGTTTCTCACCAGGTTCAGCAATGCATCGTAGGCCGGTTTGCTGGAACCATCCTGGCGGATCAGGCCGGCGGGGGCGTTAAGCCATCCCCCATCAACCAATTCCCACCAGGTGATACCTTCCACCAAGGGATGCGCAAAGAGGGTCTGATAATGCTGGATGGCTTCCAGGGCCTGTCTTTCTTCTCCTTCGGGGGTACTCGGCCATTCATCCACCTGATAATCGTTGAGGTCGACGATCTCTGGCGGCATCAGCTTTCCTGAGATCAAGGTAGACTCGGTGAAATGAATGGGCAAATTGAAACGGGAAAACTGCTCCAGAACCTGTAATGTTTTTTCGATGCCCCAATATCCCTGATGCATGTGGGTCTGAATCCCGATCACATCAATTTTGATACCGACTTCAAGACAGCCTTCAATGAGAATGTCATAAGCCGGAGATACGTCAAAATCGTTGATTAACAGAGTGGTAGACGGATTGGCTTCCCGGGTTGCCTCAAACATCGTCTTGATCGTGTTGATGCGGCCTTTTTCCTTACACAACCGGGTGATGCCATTGTCGTATTTATCAAAGATAGGCATGATCACGGCTTCATTGATCACATCCCAGGTGTCGATCAGACCGCGAAAATCAGTGACATCACGCTGAATACGGGCCAACTGAGCCTGCAATATTTCGTCATTGTTCAAGGCAAGCAGCCAATCAGCCGTTAGCGTGTGCCAGCAAAGCGGATGGCCTTTGACCGATACCTTTCGCTCGACACACCATTTAGCCGCATTTTTAACCTCTTTGGTCATAGGCTTTCCTTTTTCTGGTTCAAATCGCGCCCAATAAAAAGGGAGGGTGGCGGCATTAAAAAGCCCCAGGAATTTATCAGCCCGCAGTTCTAAATCTTGTTTGTCTTTTCCATCAACCATATCGTTGCACAGTGGCACAAGGTCAAAGGCGGCGTTGCCAAATAAAAAATGGTGCCTTGTTTGGGCAACCGTGATTTCTTGATGCTGCAAAGGGCTGTTGGCAGCGTCAAGAACGGTGATGACCGCATTTACAAATCGGTTCTTAAGGATATCGCTGTTCATAAAACCTCCTGCCAAACTATATGATTGAGGAATATTGTTAAAAAAGGTTGACATTCCATTTCAAATGTGCAATAATAGCGGTAACGATACCGGTAACGATACCGAAATTATAGCACCTTTTTATGGATTTGACATGTCAAAACCAAGAAGAACCGTCACAATTCAGGATGTTGCCAAAACAGCCGGGGTATCTGTTTCCACCGTCTCCCGGGTTCTAAACGGAAAAACAGATGTGGCGAGCAACACACAAGAGCATATCCTTTCGGTCATTGATGTCCTGGGTTATACATCAAACCTGGCCGCGAGAAGTATGCGCAGCAAAAAAATGAACCTGATCGGGTTGATCATGCCTGATATTGCTTATCCATTTGCTTTGGAAGTGATGAAAGGTGTTAACCGGGCAATTGCCCAATCCGAATTCGATTTGCTGGTGTACACAACGGGAGACGTACGAAAAAGCGGCAGAGCCTATCATGAACAAAAATATGTGTCCTTGTTGAATGACTCGATCGCAGACGGGGTGATCATTGTTGCTCCGGTGTCATCTGTTTTCTCTGCAAGTGGACCAATTGTATCTGTTGACCCCCATATCGCCAATCCAGATTACCCCTCGGTTCATGCAATGAACTATCAGGGCTCGGCAGATGCAATGCAATATCTGCTGGAATTGGGGCACAAGCGGATCGGGTATATCGGTGGTCGTCCAGAATTGATCAGCTCGAATCGCCGTTTCCAGGGATACTGTGATTTGCTGACGCAAGCAGGCATTGGGATCGACAATTCACTAATCACAACCGGTGATTTCACAACAGAAACCGGTGTTGAATGTACCAGAAAATTGCTGACCCTGGACCAGCCACCCACAGCCATTTTTGCAGCAAACGACCAAACTGCCATGGGGGTTTATTTGGTTGCTGAAGAAATGGGACTACGCATCCCTGATGATTTATCGGTGATCGGCTTTGACAACATTTCGGAATCGAAATATTTAGGATTAACAACCATTGATCAATTCATTGCTGAAATGGGTTTCATTGCAACCCGGATGCTCATCAAACTGATTAATCACGAACCCATCGAATCTCAAACCTACAAAATGAAAACCCAGTTGGTTATTCGCAACTCTTGCCGGGAATTGCCATAAACAAACTGATTACTTTGCAGTTTTCAGCAAGGCATCTGGAAATAAATCTTAGCCACTTGTGAATGGAGGTGATGCAGTATCGTTCATCAAAAGATCAAATTGCAGGTCTCCTATTCCGCCCAGAATTGACAGAAAGAAGACCTGCGCACGTGTGGAGTGACTTACTCCTCACGGGGTTAGTATAACTCATTTGTAAACAAAATAAGGAGAAGAAAATGTATCGGAAAGTTTCCACACTTTTGAGTCTTATCCTTGCGCTGGCCTTTGTATTGTCTGCGTGCAGTGGACAACCAGCTCCAGCCGCACCTGCTGCCCCAGCCGCGCCTGCTGCCCCGGCGGAACCTGCCGCCCCAGCAGAACCCGCTGCCCCGGCGGCACCCGTTGAAGAGAAGGTGGTTGTCACCTGGTGGCATATCACGACCAAGGAACCTGGCTTGTCAATCTGGCAAAAGATGGCCGATGATTACATGGCCGAACATCCGAATGTCGTCGTTGAAATCACGGTTCTCGAAAACGAAGCTTTCAAGACCAAGCTGACAACTGTGATGCAGTCTGGCGAACCCCCGGATATCTTCCAGAGCTGGGGTGGTGGCACGCTGAATGAGCAAATTGGTGCAGGTTTGGTGCAGGACATCACTTCGTATCTGGATGCAGATGGCGGCGCATGGCGCAACACTTTTGCACCTGGTGCCCTGGCTGTGTACGGTACCGATGGCAAGAACTATGGCGTACCGTGGGATATGGGCATGGTCGGCTGGTGGTATAACAAGGAACTTTTTGCCCAGGCTGGCATTGACGCCCCGCCCACAAACTGGGAAGATTTTCTTGTGGATGTGCAGAAACTGAAAGATGCAGGTATTACCCCGATCGCTTTGGGTGAAGGTGACTCATGGACGGGCATGCACATCTGGTCCTATCTCGCCACCCGCATAGGCGGCGAACCGGCATTCACCGCGGCCGCCACACGCACAGGGTCCTTTGCTGATCCGGCCTTCGTTCAGGCGGGCGTTGAGCTCAAGAGACTGATCGACATGCAGCCCTTCCAGGATGGTTTCCTGGGAGCCAACCATGATGAAATGCAGGCCACTTTCGGTAACGGCAAGGCAGCCATGATCCTGTCTGGACAGTGGTCTCCCTCCGTTCAGGCGGCCAACAGCGCCGACCAAAAGGGTATTTATGGTGACAAGCTCGGTTTGTTCAACTTCCCGGCTGTCGAGGGCGGCGTTGGAGATGTCACTGATGTGATCGGCGGCGGCAATGGATTTGCGATTGGTAAAAATGCCTCACCGGAAGCCATTGACTTTGTCAAGTACGTCACCAACCAGGCAAACCAGACCATCATTGCCGCAGAAGGCCAGGGTATCCCGGTGGTCAAGGGCAGTGAAGCTGGCTTGACGGATCCCAATATGGTCCTGGTGCAGCAGAGCTTTGCCAACGCGAATTTCTTCCAGTTGTATTACGATCAATTGCTGCCACCAGCTTTGGGTGGCGCGATTAACGATGCTGTGCAGAAACTCTATGCAGGCACGGCAACACCTGAACAGGTTGCGCAGGAGATCGAAGCTGTTGCAGCGAAAGAGATTAAGTAGTTCTTGAAGTGATGACAGGTGCGTGGATGGGTCATTTGACCGATCCCGCACCTGTCTCTTGAAATAGAAAAGTGCCGCAGGCATCACCAACCGCCTGCACCGCTCCACCTGCGGCACATTATTCGGAAACCCCATTTGCGAATGTAGCTGCCGAATATTGATAAGAGAAAGAGTTTTTTATGCAAACGATTCCTGCTATACCAAACATCCTAAAATCAAAGCGCGCCACAAGTTCTGCACGCCAGCCTCAAGATCGTTTGGTCATCATTCTTTTCCTGTTGCCTGCTCTTGTTCTCTTTCTGCTTTTTGTTATTTATCCCATTTTTCGCTCGGCTTATTATAGTTTGTTTGATTGGAACGGCCTTGGCCCCGCTGTGGATATGGTCGGGTTGGAAAATTACAAAGACATCCTGACAGATCAAGTGTTTCTAAAAGCGATCAGAAATGTTCTCATGATCATTGTGTTCTCTCTAGGAGCGCAGCTACCTTTGGCGTTGGCTTTGGCGGTATTGGTGGGGCGCAATCTGCCGGGGCGCGCCTTGTTTCGCACTATTTTCTTCCTGCCCTATGTTCTTTCCGAAGTCAATACCGCTATTATGTGGATGCTGCTCTATAATCCTGACCCGCAACGCGGTTTTCTGAATGCCGTTTTGGTATTGATACCCGGCGTAAAACCGGTGGCCTGGCTTGGCGACATAAATGTTGTTTTATTTGCGGTCTTTATTGCCTTGACGTGGAAATACTTTGGCTTTCATATGCTCTTATATTTGACCGGCCTTCAGAATATACCCACAGAGATTGAAGAAGCTGGCCGCATGGATGGCGCATCCGCTTTTCAAAATTTCTTTTACATCACTTTGCCGCTGCTAAGCAGCACGATTCGCACTTCTGTTTATATGTCTGTACTTGGCTCGATTCAGCAATTCATTCTGGTCTGGATCATGACCAAGGGCGGTCCGGTCAACGCAAGTGAGGTGTTGGCGACATATATGTATCGGTTTGGCTTTGTGCGTTTCAAGCTTGGCTATGGTTCTGCAGTGGCGATCATCATGTTCCTGTTCTGTCTGATTTTTTCGTTGATCTACCGGCATCTCACCCGCAAGCCTGATTACCTGACCGGCCTTTAAAAAGGATGCATTCATGAAAATCTTTGATTCATTACCGCACTTGAAACAAAAAATATTGCCAAGGTTCTTTCAGTACCTTGTTCTCTCCATTGTTGCAGTTCTGATTTTTGTGCCAATCGTGATCCTGCTCTTTGGCAGCGTGAAGACGACCGGTCAGATGTATTCGCAACCTTACTCCATTCCCAATCCCCCGAACTGGGGTAATATCCGCCTGATATTGGGCCAGCCAGCGTTTTGGTCAATGTTACGGAACAGCTTGATTGTCATGGTGGCATCCACAGCTGGAGTGATCATTGTTTGCGGTTTGGCTGCTTTTGTTTTTGCGCGGCTGGAATTTTGGGGAAAGAATTTCTTTTTCACTCTGTTCTCGCTGGGCCTCATGTTCCCGATCAATGTCGCTATTCTGCCTGTCTATTTCGTGCTGCGCCAGATGGACCAGATCGGGATCGACATGATCGACAGCCTGTGGGGTGTCATCGCCGTGCAGATTGCATTCCAGTTATCGGGCAATATCATGATCTTGCGGGGGTTTTTTACCGCCGTCCCGGCAGAACTGCAGGATGCTGCCTACATTGATGGCTGTACCGATTTTGATTTCTTCTGGCGGATCATGCTTCCGCTGGTGCGCCCGGCTTTGGCAGCAGTTGCAGTATTGGCCATGATCGTCAGTTGGAATGATTTGCTTGTTCCCCTTGTTGTATTGAACAGTGATAAACTCTGGACTTTGCCATTGGGCACGATGCAATTTCAAGGGCAATACGGGCAGGATCTGGCATTGGTCTCGGCTTTTGTCGCTTTGTCTGCCATACCGACCATCATCTTTTATATTTTTGCCGAACGGCAGATTGTAGCCGGTTTGACAGCTGGCGCACTCAAGGGCTAATGAACCGGTGAATATGATCCGTAACCCGATCCTGCCAGGTTTTTATCCAGACCCCTCGATTTGTCGCGTGGGCGAAGATTATTATCTGGTCACCTCCACATTCGAATATTTTCCCGGCCTGCCCATTTTCCACAGCCGAGATCTGGTGCATTGGCAGCAAATCGGTCATGTGCTGGAACGGAAATCTCAACTCCCCCTGGAAGGAATACGCTCGTCTGGCGGATTATATGCGCCCACCATCCGTTATTCTGATGGTGTTTTCTATGTGGCCAATACACTGGTGGATGGAAAAACCAGATCGGGCAATTTCATTGTTACAGCGACAAATCCAGCAGGGCCTTGGTCTGAACCGCATTGGCTGGACGACGCCCCTGGATTTGACCCATCGCTGTTCTTCGATGACGATGGGCGGGTGTGGTTCACTGGCAACCGAATGGCTGAACAAAGTCAACATGAAGGGCATACGGAGATCTGGCTGCAAGAGCTTGACATAATCAACATGCAGTTGATCGGCGAAAAGCATGTGTTGTGGGACGGGGCATTCAAGCGTGCCGTGTGGGCAGAAGCGCCGCACATTTACAAGATTGCTGATTGGTATTACCTGATGATCGCCGAAGGTGGAACCGCACACAATCATGCAGTCACAATTGCCCGCAGCCATAAAATTACCGGACCATACGAAGTGAATTTGCGCAATCCGATTCTGACCCACCGCCATCTGGGGCAGGATTATCCAATTGTCGGAACAGGCCATGCAGATCTGGTTGATACACCATCCGGTGAATGGTGGATGGTATTGTTGGCCATGCGGCCTTACGGGGGTTATTTTTACAACCTTGGGCGGGAAACATTTATTGCGCCAGTACGTTGGGAAGAAGAATGGCCCGTTGTCAGTCCGGGAACGGGTCGCGTGGAATTTGAATATCCGGCTCCGAACCTGCCTACAAGTCCGTGGCCGGTGACTCCATCTCGCGAAGATTTTGAAGGTCCACCGCTTGCCTTGCACTGGAATTTTCTACGCACCTCTCCTGAAGAGTACCTCAGTCTGAATGAGAAACCAGGATATTTACGTTTGCATTTGCGTCCCCAAAGATTGGCAGAATTGAGCAATCCAAGTTTGGTAGCCAGACGACAACAGCACATTTGCTTTCGAGCCACAACAGCTATGGAATTTCTTCCCCAGAGTGAGAATGAATGTGCAGGACTTGCATTGATCCAGAATAATGATTTTCATTTCCTGTTCGTGGTTACAGACCGCGGCGGGCCAGTGCTGCAATTGATCCGTCGAGCAGCGGGAAAGGAAGAGTTGATCTCTCAACAGGCTGTGTCAGCTGAGCGCTTCTATTTAAAAATTGAGGCGGTTGAGCAAGCCCATCAATTCTATTATTCCGAGGCACCACATGAATGGCAAAAATTAGCCGGGGATGTTGATGGGCGGATATTAAGTACGCCCGTTGCCGGTGGCTTTTTGGGCGCATATATTGGTATGTATGCCAGTAGTAATGGAAAACCCAGCTCAAATCAGGCAGATTTTGACTGGTTTGAGTATGTTGAACTTACAGAAGAACCAGAACGACAAGAACAATCCGAAATACGAACTGTTATCTGAACACCTTAATAATCTGCTTTTTGGAGGAGAATCATGAAAGACTTATTTCCAAAACCTGAACATAAATTCACATTCGGACTATGGACAGTTGGTTCCAGAGGAAGTGACCCGTTTGGAGGTCCTGTTCGTGCGGCCAAATCACCTGCTGAATTGGTGTACTTATTGGACGAGGTCGGCGCATATGGCGTCAATTTCCATGATAACGATTTGATCCCAATTGATGCAACCCAATCAGAAGCAGATGCCATTAAACGAGATTTTCGCCGCGCGCTTGAAGATACCGGCCTTGTTGTTCCCATGGCCACCACCAATCTGTTTTCCGATCCGGTTTTCAAGGATGGAGCTTTTACTTCCAACGATCCGAAAGTCCGTTCATTCGCATTGCAAAAGACAATGAAGGCAATTGACCTGGGGGCAGAGTTCGGCGCAAAGGTGTATGTATTCTGGGGCGGCCGCGAGGGCGTAGAAACCGATGCTTCCAAAGATCCGATCACGGCTATCAAACGATCGCGCGAAGCGATGAACTTCCTTTGCGAATATGTTCTGGATCAGGAATACGGTATGAAATTTGCGCTTGAGGCCAAACCAAATGAACCGCGGGGCGATATGTACAATCCAACAACAGGGCATATGTTGGCTTTCATCGAAACGCTGGATCACCCCGAAATGGTTGGTGTTAATCCAGAAGTTGCACATGAACATATGGCTGGACTGAATTTCACCCACGGAGTCGCCCAGGCGCTGGAATCGGGAAAGTTATTCCATATTGATCTGAATGACCAGGCTTTTGGCCGCTATGATCAGGATTTCCGTTTTGGTTCGGTAAATCTGAAAAGCGCTTTCTTCCTTGTCAAGCTTTTGGAAGATTATGGATATGATGGCAGTCGGCATTTTGATGCACACGCATACCGCACCGAAGATTATGAAGGTGTGAAAGATTTTGCGCGCGGCTGTATGCGCATGTATTTGATTCTCAAAGAGAAGGCCGCCCAATGGAATGCCAATGCAGAGATCCAGGCTTTGGTGGCAGAGATCAATGCTGACGATGGCTCAATGGAGAATTTCAGCGGAAAGTATTCGTCACAAAAGGCGGCTGCACTAAAGGCTGAGAATTTTGATCGGACAGGGCTGGCTGGACGCGGTTTCAGCTACGAGCGTATTGACCAATTGACGCTGGAGTTGTTATTGGGGATGCAATAATCATCGAGGCTAAGAGATAAATATGGATTTCACTGAAAGACGTGTAGAAAAATTACTTGCTCAAATGACCCTGGACGAGAAACTTGCCCAGATTGGCTCTTATTGGATGTATGATCTTCAAACCGATGGCGTTCTTGACTGGGAAAAAACTGCCGAGAAACTTCATCATGGGCTTGGACAGATCTCCCGCCTGGCTGGTGTAACCACCTATGATCCTGTGAATGCAGCCAAGGCGTCCAATAGTGTGCAGAAGTTTCTTGTGGAAAAAACACGTCTCGGTATCCCGGCAATCATTCATGAGGAATGTTGCTCGGGCGTAAATATGCTGGGGGGGTCCACATACCCACAGATGTTGGGTTTGGCCAGTACGTTCCAGCCTGAACTTGCCGAACAGATGACAGGGGTGATTCGCCGACAAATGCTGGCCATAGGGGCGCGGCTAGGCCTGGCGCCAGTGCTGGATGTTGCCCGCGATCCCCGCTGGGGCCGGGTGGAGGAAACTTTCGGTGAAGACCCCACCCTTGTGAGTCATTTTGGAATGGCATATATTAATGGGTTGCAAACCCCGGATTTATCAAAGGGTGTCATGGCAACCGGCAAACATTTTATCGGTCACAGCATGTCACAGGGAGGCCTGAACTGTGCTCCCGTTCACATGGGACTGCGGGAAGTTTATGACGTCTATCTGGCCCCATTCCAGGCAGCCATTCGGGATGCAGGGCTGGCAGCGATAATGAATGCCTACCCTGAACTGGATGGGGAAGTCGTGGCGGCTTCTCGGCAAATCATGACAGATTTGCTGCGCGGAAAACTTGGCTTTGAGGGGCTTGTGGTTTCTGATTACGAGGCCGTCATCATGCTGCACAATTTTCATTATGTGGCCACTGACCCTGCCCGCGCGGCTTGCATGGCACTGCGTGCAGGCATTGATGTTGAACTGCCAACCGTGGTTTGTTTTGGCGAGCCATTGAAACTGGCTTTGGAAATTGGCGAGATCGATCTTGAATTCGTCGATACAGCCGTCAAACGACATTTGAGCAAAAAAATGGAACTGGGCCTGTTCGAAAACCCCTATGTGGATGAAGGGCAGGTACTGGAAGTATTTGAAACTGTTGAGCAACGTGCACTTGCCCGTAAAATTGCCTGCCAGAGCATGGTACTGTTGAAAAATGATGGCCTGCTTCCGCTCAGGAAAACAGTCAACACCCTTGCAGTGATTGGCCCCAACGCGGACTGTGGGCGTAACCAGCTTGGCGATTATTCCTATGCGGCAATGAGCCAGTTATTACAGTTTCAGGCTCCTGAAAACGCTGCAATTCTGAATGAGGATTTTGAAGACCTGGCCCGCAGGGGCATTCTGGTAACAACAGTTTTGGATGGCATTCGCACGGCTGTTTCTGCCGAAACGAAAGTTCTATATGCCAAGGGTTGCGATACCCTCAGCGATGATGTTTCCGGCTTTGAACAAGCGGTCAGTGTTGCGCAACAAGCGGATGCGGTCGTGCTGGTGTTGGGAGACCGCTCCGGATTGGTGATGTCGTGTACGACCGGCGAAACGCGAGACGCGTCAGATCTGAAGTTGCCAGGAGTTCAGGAGGAACTGGCGCGAGCAGTTGTGGCAACCGGCAAACCGGTTGTCATCGTACTGATCAACGGGCGTCCTTATGCCATTCCCTGGCTGGCAGAAAACGCTGATGCGATTTTGGAGGCCTGGCTGCCAGGCGAAGAAGGCGGCGCTGCACTGGCTGATGTACTGTTTGGTGATGCTGTTCCTGGCGGGAAATTGCCCATTACATTCCCCCGCTCTGTCGGTCAGATCCCAATCTTTTATAACGCCAAAATATCTGGAATGAAATCTCACTGGTATGGCGATTATGTTACCGAAAAAGTGACTCCCCTGTATCCATTTGGCCACGGACTCAGTTACACGACCTTTGAATATGCTGATCTTGAGATCAAGCAGCCACAGGCGGCATCAGGCGAGCAGGTGGACATCTCTTTTAAGGTAAAGAACACGGGAGCGACAACCGGGGATGAAGTCGTGCAGTTGTATATTCACGACAAATTTGCTTCCACACCGCGCCCCCACAAAGAATTGAAAGGGTATCAGCGCCTAACCTTGAATCCAGGCGAGCAGGCAACAATCACCTTCCATCTCCCAGTCGATCAGCTTGCTTTTTACAATAACGATTTGGAGCTGGTGGTTGAATCCGGGTTGATCGAAGTCATGGTGGGAAGTTCTTCTGCAGATATTCGTTTACAGGGGGAATTTAAGATCAGCGGAGAAGAAAAGATGATCGTGCAAGACAGGGTGTTTGTCTGCCCTGTCAGCGTTGATTAAAACGGCGCGATGGACGAGTTCTTTCACATTATTCTTTATTATGTATTTGCTAGAGGTTTATGGGTTGGCAGGAATTGATGCCGAGGTAATTCAGAGAGAACAACCGGTATTTATCAGGCAGCGCAGAGCGGAAAAGTTGATGAAATCAACAAACGAATCGCTTCTTGATAAACACGTAAGGACGATCTGTGGTCAGTTTGTTGCGACAACAAGCTAATTGTTTTCCCCCTTTATCTGTATGAAATACTGAATCCGTTTACTCTTTTGTCAGTTGAAAAGGCTTTGGATTTTTCTATGTCTGAAAGATCGAGATTTCAAACCGGTGGTCAAGCCTATCTGCGGCAGATCAATCTGTCGGCGATTATGAATTATATTCGCGAAGAGCCGCCGATTTCACGCTCAAACCTGGCTGAAAAGACTGGTTTGAACAAGGCAACTGTCTCCAGTCTGGTCAACGAATTGATTGACCATAAATATGTGCATGAAGTTGGTGTGGCAAGCAGCGGTCTGGGACGGCCGCAGGTGATGCTATCCATCAATCCAGCCGCAGGCTTTATCGTTGGTGGTGAGGTAGGGGTAGATTTTATTCTTGTAATTGCTACTGATTTTGAACCCAGACAGATTTTCCGGAAGTACCAAAAAATTGAAACTTCTGAAGATGCAGATTGTATTCTTCAGAAACTGATCCAACAAATTAAGGATGCAATCGATTTTTGTGATGAAAAAGGCGCAGGCAAATTTCTGGGACTGGCAGTTGGTTTGCCCGGCCTGGTAGAGTTTGCGGAAGGCAGATTGTTGTGTGCGCCAAACCTTGGCTGGCGCGACCTGCCCGTAAAGGCCTGTCTGGAAAAACATTTCAAAGGTATTCCTGTTTTTGTTGACAATGAAGCCAATATGGCTTTGTTGGGCGAGTATTATTTTGGCGCAGCGAACAAGGCAGAAGATGTACTTTATATCAGCGCCGGTGTCGGCCTTGGCGGCAGCATCATGCGCAGCGGCCATGTTTTTCATGGTCCTGTTGGCATAGCTGGTGAGTTCGGTCATATCGTGATAGACCCAAATGGCGAGTTGTGCGCATGCGGCAATCGGGGGTGTTGGGAGACACTGGCAAGCCAAAAGGCATTGTATCGTTTTATAAAACAAGCGATTGAATCTGGTGCAAACAGCATCCTGGAAGAATTTGCCAAAGGTGATGCATCTTTTTTAAGCGTGGAAATGGTAGTTGAAGCAGTCAAAATGAACGACAAGGTAGCCATAGATGCATTGGCGAATGTCGCCCATTATCTAGGCGTTGGTATTGCATCCCTGATCGATATCCTTAATCCCCAATTGGTCTTGGTTGGTGGAAGCCTCAGCACGGCCTGGGAGTATATGGAGGCGATCATTGATTCAACCCTGAAAGAGAATGTACTGCTTCGCAACCAGCAGGCAACGAAAGTTATTCTGGCAAAACATGAAATGAATGCCTGTGTGATGGGCGCTATTGGAACAGTCTTCCAGGCTATCTTTTCAGAGCCGCAATAAATTTTTATGTCTCTTCACAAGAATTCGCCTTTGCAGATATTTAACAATGTAACAGAAATTCTTTGATGAGAGAAAGGAGGAACAGGAAAGAAAAGCAAAATTCTCCAAAGAGTGTCGTTAATTAAACAATCATAGATAGTTAAGGAGAAAGAAAAAAATGAAAAAGATCGTTGTGTTTTTGATTTTGCTTTCAATTGTTCTTTCGGCTTGTGCTCCAAAAGCTGAAACTCCTTCCGCCAGTGGTGAGAAGATCAAGGTTGGGCTTTCATTCTCCGACTTTGCCACCGAGCGCTGGAAGAACGAAGAAATCCTGATGCGTGCCCTCTTGGAAG
>JAGVAB010000138.1 GCA_020060485.1 Anaerolineales bacterium | reverse complement strand
CGGCTCGCCCGGGCGGCAAGCGATCACCAGGAAAGGGCCCAGCACCGGCAGGACGATGGCCAGGATGCCCCAGGCGAAATAATCGAACCAGGCCATGCGGCGGCGGAGTAGATACAATGCCGATAGTAACAACATTCCACTTCCCATAACAAGCAACACCAGTCGAAGAAGGTCTCGTGTAACCATGCGGCACTCCTCAGTGAATGTCAATAAACGCCCTGCATGATTAATTGTAGTCTTTAATAGAACAAATGTCAAAGGGTGCGGGAAAGAATCAGGAACAGGGATCAGGAATTGCGCGCTATCGTTGACATGGCGAACCTTTTGCGCCGGATAAAAGCGCCGTTATTTGTATATTTGGCGTTACCGTGCTCTTATCAATGCCGAAACGATTGCCAGGAATGCAACGAAAATCACTCCTGCCAGCACTAAAAATCCGGCCAGTTTCCAATGGATATTAAATTGCCACTCGCCGACCTGCTCTCCATTTTCCAACTTTTGACCAGTTCCATAAGCATCTGCCACGCCAATGATCCATATGGGAATGCCAATACCCAATGTG
The DNA here is from genome assembly GCA_020060485.1 of Anaerolineales bacterium. Next base: position 6,311 of record JAGVAB010000138.1, on the reverse strand, counting down.
ATTAAAAATAAACCGGACACGATCAAAACCAGACCTTTCTTCCATTGGCCCAGATAGATCTGCCCCGTACCGCCAAACAGCACGAAACTCAACATAGCTGCCAGAGCGGCCGATTTAACAGGTACGTGTGCTGATGACAAAATGTCCGCTTGGGGTGTTGCAATAGCGCGTACTGGAGAAACATCAGATGACTGTTGAGCAACAGACGTTGAAGCTGTTTGTCCTGCCAGCGGAGTTGGACGCAGAGGACAAAGTCCGGTTTCCCACCAGTGTTTAGCGTCTGCGGCAGCAACTTCCAGGTCGAGACCTCGATTGCGAGCGCCCTGCTCACACATCAAAGTGGAGGAAAACATCCCCTGATCAAATATGACCAGCCCCCCCAAGCTCTGCCGCATCGCATCAATTTTCAGCGACGCCTCATAAACTGTGCGGGCATTCTGGCGAAAATCGACCACCTCCTTGGAAATATACATATAGCCGGTACCGCGAGGAATTGTTGCCCCTGGATAGCCGCAGGGACATAAGTTGTCGGAACAGATGCCATCACTGCCTGGATTTGCTTCAGGAACCTCAAAGTACTCCATCTCCACCACTCCTCTCGGATAATAAACAAGGCGGTAAGCTCATGTTACCGCCTTCCTATTCAACACCGGGCACCTGTCTCACAGTACCCGGTTGTACAGACAGATGTCTTCCATGATCATAACTCTAAAAGATTTGCAATTCAAGCAGGAAGTTCATGGCAGCCACCCCGCATTATCCGCCAAACCAACTCTCTTTCCTACGGCAGTAACAATCGCTCCAGCGAAGAACTTAACCAGGTGACATATTCTGCTTCTGTCCAGCCGAGGTCTTTGGTCAACAGATCAAACACCTCGGCGCTGGAAATCGCCCACACCGAAACTTTGGCCTGTTCAGGCAGGATCTGGTCGTTCAGTGGGCCGATCCGGCAGAGCTGATCAACAAAGTAAGCCATTCCCGCCAGTCGATCATCGAGCATTTTTTTCAACATGGCCTCAATTTCCGGATCTGTTTTTGCCGTTGCCCGCAAAAGGGCAAAAATCGGGCTCATGCGAGTCATGATCTGATACATATCGTTGGCAAACTTGGAGATCAAATGGCGCTGGTCCGTTTCCTGAACCGCGTCTTTGATAAAGGGACGCTCCATTAACGGGACGGGGACATCATCGCCAACCAGCGAGATTTGCACCAGGCTGCGCAGGACTCCTTGTTTGCTGCCAAATCCGGCATAGATCGTTTCAGGCGCCACGCCGGCTTCCTGGGCGATGGCATCAATGGTAGCGTTGTTATAGCCCCGCTCATCAAAAAGTTTTCGCGCCGCGCTCAGGATCAGCCGGCGTGTTTGTTTCGCCTGCGTCCGCCGACGGGTGGAAGTATAGGTTCGTTTCGGTTTAGGAGTCTGTGTCATTGCCACTTGACTTTCGGATAAATTGGATGTATTATATCTATATTCAATACAGTATTACTGTATTGAATATAGATACCTGATCTTACCATAGTTTAGCGAAAAAAATATTGGTTTTCAACTGTGATGATAGAAAAATAAAGGAGTATTAAAATGAACACAGAACAGAACAAAACTGCCATGGCGCTGGTCATTTCAGAAGGTTTCAACAAGGGCAATTTCAAGGTGCTGCCAGAACTGTATGCGCCAGATATGATTGAACATCAATTTGGTCTGCACCCAACCATTGCCGGTCTTCAGGAAGACATTACCTACCTGAGGAATGCATTTCCCGACTTTCACCTGACGATCGAGGAAATGACAGCCGATGATGACAAGGTTTGGGTACGCATGACAGCCAGAGGCACCAATACTGGCGGTTTCATGGGACCACCCAATGGAAAAACTTTCGAAGTCGCTGTTTTTGATCTGTGCCGTTTCGAAAATGGCAAGATCGTGGAACATTGGGGAACGCCGGACCGCTTTGCGCTGATGGCGCAATTGGGAATGTTGCCGCAGGGCTAACCTGCACCAGGCATAAATTCATAATCGAGGGCGGCCTGATCATTCATCAGACCGCCCTTGAATTGTTTTAATAGCTTCCGTCCAGTATTTCGGGAAACGATGAAGCCTTTTGTCAAATGCGCGCCTGTACAAACTCCGCGATCTGCGCCACTGCCTCCGCCGTCTCGGCAAAGAACGGGAACATGTGAAACACATGGAACATGCCCTGCCACACTTCGAGGGTCACATTCACACCCGCGGCCTGCGCCTTGTGTGCAAAGCGGGTGGCGTCATCCAGCAGGATCTCGTCTGTGCCCGCCTGGATCAGCAGCGGTGGCAGGCCGGCCAGGTCAGCGTACAGTGGAGAAATGAGGGGATTCGTTAACGGCTCATCACCAGCATACAAAGCAGCAAACATCGCCAGGCTGTCGCGGTCGAGCACAAGTTCAACATCCGCCTTTTCCTGCATCGAGTCTCCGGCCAAGGCCAGATCCGTCCACGGAGAAATGCACACCGCAGCTGCCGGCAGGGGCATATCAGCATCACGCAAGGCCAGCAAGGTGGCCAGCGTCAGGCCGCCGCCCGCCGAGTCGCCAGCAATAATGATCTGTGCAGGCGCAATGTCCTGCTCCAGCAGCCAGCGATAGGCCGCAACCGCATCCTCCAGCGCGGCAGGGTGCGGATGCTCCGGCGCCAGGCGGTAGTCAATTGCCAGTATCCTTTTGCCGATAACCTTTGTCAGCCGGGCAAGGAATTCACGATGTGCGTTCACAGAACCTAACGCATATGCACCCCCATGCAGATATAAAATGACACCTTCCGCTGTCTGATCAGGGATGAACCACCCGGCTGGCACCCCGTTCGCATCCACAGGCTGGTATTGCATTCCTTTGGGCAGCCGGAAAAACCGGGCCAGCTTCTCCGCTCTGGCACGCTGTTCAGCCACAGGTTTTGACAAAGGCGTGAAGAATAAAAGGGCAATTTTTTTGAGCAGCTTATTTTTCATCCTTTAATCCCATCCCCTTCCCACACACTGTGCAGATACGGTCATGCTGCGAGATGGCCCCACCGCAGGCGGCGCAGGTCCACTTCACCACTTCCTCGCGCATGAACTGCTCCCCGCCAATTTCCCTGAATCGCCGTGCATTCTCAACCAGGCTGAGCTGATAACGCTGACGGTAACTTTTGTCCATGCGCTTGATCAGTCCACAGGGAAAATCCTCGCAATCCACACACAGCGCAAGCCCGCGCTCGCTGACGCATGCCTGTATCTTGCAGTTGCGGCAGTGATTGGGTTTGCTCCCGTCCGCGCCGCGGCAGCCCTCACAGGCCTTTTTCTTGCGCAGGTGCACATAGCACACCGCACAGTTCACCCCACAGGGGGCAAGCATATACGCGGCGATTTCCTGCGCCATTTTCATTGCTAGAAATACCCCCAGGAATCCTGTTCAAACCGTTCGAGCAATTCGTCCATCTGCTGGATGCGGACAGCGGCCAGCGCTTTGGATTTCTCCAGGCAGAGCATATCAGGCAGTTTTGCCCGGCGGCCTTTGACGGTCTCATAGGCCTTAAGCATATCTTTGGGATTTTTGGAAAAATCGCGCAACACGCCCACAACCCCCAAAAAATCGAGGATGTCGGCATCGCTGAAGATGACAGATTCTATGCTGCGGTTTGGGCCGCACAAGTGGTGATATCTTATGCACTCCAGAATCAGGTCTTTCAACTGCTGCGGACAATCCCTCTCGGCGAGAAATTCCTCAGCCACCTGTTCGGAGCGCACGGCATGATCCACACCTTTCTCTGCCCACTGCGGGTATGCGCCCCAGTCGTGCAGGTGGGCTGCGATCCACAACGCCCCGGCATCATATTGCCGGCCTTCGCCGATGATGGTGATCAATTGCAGCAAACGGCGCACATGGCTGATGCCCCAACGCCCGCCATATTCTTCAGTTAATCGGGCAATCTCATCTTTATCAACGCTCATCGCATCATCCTCCTGTTATACAAAGATCAGGCATGGCACAATGAACCGCCATTGCACTTCACTTCCAATGTCAACGATTCTGGAATCAAACCAACTGATAAATCCCTCTATCCCGCCTGCAAATCAATAAAGCGCAGGTGATCGTCCCTGCCACACTTCATTATCGTCATCAGCTGGACTTTGTCAAAAGGAAAAGCCTGGCCAACCCTCACTGCCAGCCAAAATCCGTGCCCAGCAGATCATACAGACGCCGGTTGTGCGGCTCGAACCAGGCCAGCAGACTCGCCCGCATCTCCGGCTTGAGCGGCGCATAGGTGTTGGTATTCCGTTTGGGGAAAGTCCCAGGTTTCCACGGCCGCAGATCCAAAAAGGTGGTGATCTGCTCCAGCGCTGCTTCGGGGTCTGCAAACAGGCTCTCGCTTTGCATCACCAGGATCTGCGATCTTGCAAAGCAGCCATACCATCTTTGCAACTGGTCGGCATACAATCCTCTCGCCAGGTAGGAATAGCGGCCATAGGTTGGACTGATATAACGGCTGTCGGCCAGCAGTTTTTGTTCTTCCTCCTTCAGGCGGATTTCTTCAGCCTGGAGGGCTTCTTCAAATGACAGGGGCTCGCGCCCGGCGCGCACTTCATGCTGGTAATGCGAGTAGGCGCGCTCGATCGGGTTGCGCAAGAGAACAATGCCGCGCATGTCCGGCAAACATTGCGCCACCCGGGCCGCCACGCGCGGCTCAAACAGATAATAGGGGCTGGCCTCAAGGCTGTGGATGGTGCGGCCGCGCATCCAGCCCAGCCAGGTCTGGTAGAACCGCAAGGGGAAATGCGAGCGGTACCAGAGCAGGCCGCGGTGATAATGATTGTCAAAATAATGAACTTCCTTTCTGGAGGAAGGCAGCACATCCGGATGAGCGGCCAGAGCGGCATACAGGGAAGTGGTGCCGCTCTTCTGCGCCCCCAGGATCAGGAAGGTCGGCAGGCCCCGCAAAGGGCTGGTCAGTTGTCGGAGTAGTCTCATCATGCGCACCTGTGAAAGAAGTGACACGCGCCAAACCAGAACCGCGCGCCACTTCCCATTATAGACGCACAACCAGTGTTGTCAATTGAATATGGCCTGGGAGGCACGAAAAGCATGCAGAAAACCACGTCCCAATTGCTGTCTTTGCGAGAAGCGGCGCAGCCGCGACGTGGCATTCCCCCACCCCAAGCCAGTCGCTGAGATTGCTTCGGCCTGCGGCCTCGCAACGGCAATTGAGATTTGCCGCGCGGCCATTATGAGGCGGCAAACCTGGCGACTATTAATTTCGGTTCAGGCGGTATACATTTAGTTCTTTATTTTGGTTTATATATTACCTTTGGAATATAGACACACCTACATCCTTTTTTATTTGTGCAAAAATCATCAGGAATTGGAATATCTTCATCAAAGCTGTACGTAATACCTGAAAGTTTTCTGCACTCGTCACATGCATTCTCTACACATACAATCTCCACACCGATTAAAATATCTTTGTTCTTACGGTAATTTTCGATAGAAGCTTGGCGCATTGCCCTTATCCAAAACAGATTAAGCGCAGTTTGAAAATTGATATCTAGATCGACATTAAAATCATCCGGAAGATAATCTCGCACCGTCGATTCATCAAACAGGTGTTTCAAAGCAGCAGCTATTTTGAGAACATGAATTTTTTCCTTAGGTAAATCTAATAACCTTTTAGGAGTATGGTTAAATATCTCATTTAGAACTTGGACATCATGAGTATGATTATAATTTTCCCAATCATGATTAATACCTTTTGGGAAAAACTGTTTAGCGTTATAGTCTGCAACTAGATGACAAGCCTTTTCATAGGAATTAGCTTCAATGCTTTCAATAACAGATTTTACTAAAATCTCTTCCTCAGTTCTTTTTGTATCCAAATAGTTTTTGAGCAATGGGGTAATAGCACTAGAGCAAATATATACTTCAACATTATCTGAAATGCGCTTTGCATAAGACTCATTAGTCAATATCAACTCATTGATTAAGTCTAATTTCTTACCTGATGCCTGAATCCCCTTATCTTTTAGGATTGATTTAAGTTCACGAACTGTAAATTTATGATCCAGGCGATCTTTTAGTTCAGCCTCTATAAGACAACCTTCTCGTATAAATCGTTTTATCGCTTTCAAAGGTTTCTCTTTTAGAATCTCTTTCCAAGATTCCGAATCAATATACTTTGAAGGAGATTCTGGTTTCAAAAACTTTGATAATAATAGGGTCTTATGCTAGTTAGGAAAAGCCAGAGCTTTGATCTGAAGGAAATTTGGCTTACCCAACAAGCGATTGATGTAAATGCACAACGTATGAGCCGT